>JANLUW010000193.1:0-9958 GCA_031363645.1 Rhizobacter sp.
CGCGAAGAAGATTCAAAACTTCGTGAAGCAAAGCAAGATGAAGGTGCAGGCCGCCATCCAGGGCGACGTGGTGCGCGTGACCGGCGCCAAGCGCGACGAGCTGCAGGCCGCGATGGCGCTGATCCGCAAGGAAATCGCAGACGCGCCGCTCACGTTCACGAACTTCCGCGACTGATCCGCATGCTGCGCTTCGCGTTCGCCGCGCTGCTGACCGCAGCGCAGGCGTTCGCGCCCGCGTTAGCGCAAAGTGTCTCGATGAGCGGCAGCCTCGGTGACAAGGCGCTGCTGATGATCGACGGCGCGCCGCGCACGGTCGCCGTCGGCGCCACGGTGCAGGGCGTCAAGCTGATCAGCGTGACCGGCAGTGACGCGGTCGTCGAGGTCAAGGGCCAGCGCCTGACGTTGCGGCTCGGCGGCGCGCAGGTCAACATCGGCGGCGCACCGAGCGCGGGCGGTGGCACGCAGATCGTGCTCGCGGGCGACAACGCCGGCCACTTCTTCACCGGCGGCTCGATCAACGGCAAAGCGGTGCGCTTTTTGGTCGACACCGGTGCCACCTATGTCTCGATGGGCGTCAACGAGGCCGAACGTCTCGGCATCGACTACCGCGCCGGCCGGCCAGGCATGACCAACACCGCGAACGGCGCGATGGCGGTCTACAAGGTCGCACTCGCGTCGGTGCGGGTCGGTGATGTGCAGGTCTACGACGTCGAGGCGCTGATCGGGCAGGCGCCGATGGAAGTCGTGCTGCTCGGCAACAGCTTTCTAACGCGCTTTCAGATGAAGCGCGAGAACGACACGATGACGCTGAGCAAGCGGTATTGAACAGTCATTGACTCTGGCGCGGCGCCGAGCGGATCACGCCGACGCCGGCCGCCATGCCGCGTTCCCAGGCCGCAGCCATTTCGTCGAACAGCGGCCGCGAATCGAGCGCGCGGCCCGAGTTGACGGCGCGCGCGGCTTTCAGGATCAGCGTCTTGCTGTGGCGGGCGATCAGCTCGAAGTCTTCTGCCGCGGCCGTGGCGTCGGGTCGCAACCAGCGCAAATAGAGCGCCGCGAGTTCGAACGCCGCGCCGAGCTGGCGCACCCCGGCGAACGCCCACGGGTGGTAGCGCGCCAGGCCGCGTTGCTGCAAGGCCGGCAAATCGGCCTCGAAGCGCTCGCGAAACCGCTCGACAGGGTTGCTCGCGCGGCGCCACGCGAGGTGGGCGTCGAGCATGGCGGCCGAGTGCGCGCGGAGTTCGGCGTCGGGCCGACGTATGGCGCGGTCGATGTGGATGATCTCGGCGTAGGGCGGCAGCTGTGCCGATGGCGCATCGAGCGCGAAAATCTGGCCGAAGTCATCGCCCTCCAGCTCGAAGTAGCCGGCGTTATGAAAGTAGCCGAGCTGGCGCGCTGCGGGGTCGATCTCGTTCAGCACGATCGTGGTCTTGGCGTGCGCCTGCCGGTAATCGGTGCCGGCGGTGTCGGGCAGCCAGTGCGCATCGACCTCCAGGCTCAGCAAGCGACCCGAACCGAGGTGTTCGCAGGCGTGCTCGATCATCGGCCGCCAAACGGTGAGCTCCTGCACATCGATGCCGTAGAGCGCACGCAGGTCACCGAGCGGCGGCTTGAAAAACGTCCACTGGTCGCCGAGAAAATCGAGCGCGACGACGAAGGCGAGGCAGGCCCGCGGCTCCATGCCTTGCGCATGCAACAACTCGATCCACAGATCGGCGTAGCAGTTTTTCTCGACCCAGATGCGCTCGGCGCTGTGCAGCGAATGCGGCCGGTGTTCGGCGGCACTCAGGCTGGGCAGCACGGCGACGTGGGTCATAGCCAACTGCGTCACGGCCAAAGAAGGGCGCGCACGTCGGCCGGCCACAGCAGCGGGTCGAAACCATGCGTCTTGATCAGCGCCAGCGTGACGCGCTCGAGCCCGAAGCCGAGGCACGCGGTGCTCGCCGTGTCGCCGTCGGCGGAGCGGATGCCGAAAGTCGAACTGAAGTGATCCTGGTGCCAGTTGAAAGAGCAGATCGCGGTCGGCTTCGCTTCGGAGATCACCGGCACGAGGATCTCGAACTTGAGCCGCTGGTCGCGCTGGCTGGCCGCCATGATCTTGCCGGCCCGGCCGAAGAACGGGTCGCTCGCGACATCGCGCGCCACCGGCAATTGCAACGATCTCAGCAGCGCCATGCCGCGCTCGAGCCAGGTGTTGCGCCAGTCGAGCACTTCATCGGGCGTGCCGACGCGGATGAACTCGCGCATGCGGAACGACTGCAGACGCGTCGGCTCGGCCGAGGGCTCGTGGCGATAGACCCAGTTCATCACTGTGACCAGCCGCCCACCTTGCCGCAGCAGGCCCGAGAAGATCGGGTAGACCGGATAGCAGGCGGCCGGCGTCAGCATCGCTTCGGTGATGGCGAGCAGGTCTTCCCAGCGCTCACCGGCGCGCACGCGCTCGCTCAAGCTGTGCGCTGCCCGCTCGTCGCCGAAGAAGCTGTTGATCGAGCCGCAGAGCTGCGGAAAATTGTCCATGTAACCGACCTTCTCGATCAGCGCGCGGGCGACGATTGGAGGAAAGGTCATGGTCTCGGCGTGGTCGTCGGCGGCGGTGCGTTCGACGAGTGCGTCGAAGCGCGACAGCACGTCCTCGAACACGCTGCCGCGGCCGTAGCAGCCTTGCACGCCGGTCGGGATGATCAGGCCGTGCGCGACGAGGGCCGCGTAGAAGATTTCGGGGTCGTAGCGATCAAGCACTTCAGACATCTTTGATCACCAGCAACATCGAAGCGCTCTTCGCGGCGAGCCGTTCGTTCGAGACCATCAACGCGGCCGACAGGCTGTCGCGGTAGTGGCGGCCGACGCTGAACTTGGAGTCGTTCTTGTAGCCCATCACGCCGATCACCTGCAGCGCCTGGTGAACGATGCGCGGTGCGGCGTCAGACGCTTGCATCTTCAGGTGGTTCAACTTGAGCGCCCAACCCATCGTCATCAGTTCGTCACGGCCACGCGCGTCATCGCCGAGCGCATCGAAAGCGCTCGCGTTGCCGAGCCAGAGTTGCTGCATCGAATGCAATTCGGCGACGGCCTGCGCGAGTGCGGTCGCAGCCGGCGGCATCGTGCCGGGGTCTTTGCGCGCCTGGCCGCGCACGAAGGCCGCCGCGCGCCCGACAGCTTCGGCCGCGATGCCCCACCACAGGGCTGCCCACAGGATGTGCGAGTACGGCACCATCGTCTGCGCGGACGAGTCGGCATAGCTGCCGGGCAGGATCTGTTGTGCATGACCGCGCCCCGACACCTGGCCGCCCGCGCTGCAGGTGCCGCGCATGCCGAGGGTGTCCCAGGCGCCGGCGCCGTGCAGCGTGAAATCACTGCGTTCGAGGTAGACCAGCACCTGGTCGCCGGCGGTGGCGTCGGGCACGCGGCGCGCGGTCACGAGCAGCGCGTCGGCATGCTGGCCGTAGGACACGGTGGTCGCGGCTTTCTCAAGCGTGAAGTCGTCGCCTTCGCGTTGCACTGCGCAGATGCTGGAGCGCGTGTCGCCACCGGTGCCGACCTCTGAAGTCACCGAGGCCATCAGCGTCTGCTCGGCCACGCAGGCTTGCAGCACACGACGAAACCACGGCGAATCGAGCCCGTGCCGCGCGATGCATGCGACCTCGATCAAGTGCATCGCCAACACCATGGCACTGGCCGAGCAACCGTGCGCGAGCGCGCCGCACAGGGTCGCGAGTTGGGTCATGTCGCAGCCGGCACCACCGAGCGACTCGGGCACGCCGGCAGAGAGCAGCTTCGCCCCGCGCAATGCCGCCATGGTCTCGCGCGGAAAGCGCGCCTGTGCGTCGACCTCGTCGGCGTGGACTGCCGCGACATCGGTCGCGATTGCGCGAACCTGTGCGAGCAGTGTTTCAAATGAAGCGTTGTTCATCGTGGTCGTGTATTTCCGGTGGCACGGCATTGTTTGCGCGAACCCGCCCCCCGGGTCTAGGGGGTCGAACGTGTCGGGTCCATTGCCCAGTGGATATCCGTGAAAATCTACACTTGTTATCAGTTGTGTTTGAGGAACCGAACGTCGAAGATCAGGTGCAATGAATCCACTCGAAAACATGGTCGAGCAAGCCTGCGTACCCGCGTTCGCAAGCATGACGGGCCTGCGCGTGGGGGTCGACATAGCGCAAATCAGCGCGATCGCCTCTTCACTCGCGATCTTCGGCGATCGCTTTACTCAGCGCATCTTCAGCGCCGCCGAAATCGCCTACGCGACCGAAGCGCCCGTCCTCACCGCACAGCGGCTCGCCTCGCGTTTCGCCGCGAAAGAGGCGGCGATGAAAGCGTTCGATTTGTCCGAGGCCGGCGTGGGCTGGCGCGACATCGAAGTCACGCGTTCGCCGAGTGGCGCTTGCGGCCTGTTATTGCACGGTCGCGCCGCCGAGCACGCCGAGCGCAGCGGTTGCACGCAGATCACGGTCAGCCTCAGCCACGACGGCGACTACGCCGCTGCGATGGTGGCGGCATTGGCGCCGCGCCATTGACTTGGCGCCTCTGTAAAACGCGCCTCACATCCCCCGAAAGTTTCCATTGCACACCGCCACCGATTTCGATGCCCAGATTCGCGCGATTCTCGTCAGGCACGGTCGCCTCGCAAGCGACGCCAACGGGCTCGCCGCAGATGCCGATCTGTACCAGGCCGGCATGAGCTCGCACGCCAGCGTCAACGTGATGCTCGCGCTCGAAAGCGCATTCGACATCGAGTTCCCCGACGAGTTTCTCAAGCGCAGCGTGTTCGCGAGCATCGCCTCGATCCGCGACGCCGTGGCCGGCATGGGCCAGACCTGACTCCGCACTCGCCATGAACGGCAGCACGCGGCGCGTGTCGACCCAGCGGCGCACGCCGTTGCTAGCGCGCTGGTCGCTGCGGCGCGCCGGTGGTGAGTGGGTCGCGATCACCGGCCCCGACACCGTGGCCGCCGCCTTGCGCGCCATCGGGCAGTGGTCGCTCGATGCGCCAACGCAGCGCTTCGATGCCGACGACTGGTGGTTTCGCGCCGAGTTCGAGGCGCCTGCTTCGGCTGCACCGACCGCGCACCGCGCACTCGCGTTCGGCGGTTTGGCCGGCCCGTGCGAGGTCTGGCTGAACGGCGCCGCGCTGCTGCAGAGCAGCAACATGCACCTGCACCACACCTGCGACGAACCGACGCTCGCGCCGACCGGCAACGAGTTGCTGTTGCGCTTCGCTTCGCTCGACCGCTGGCTCGCGCACAAACGGCTGCGCCCGCGCTGGCGCGCACCGATGGTCGAGCACCAGCAACTGCGCTGGGCGCGCACCACACTGCTCGGGCGCACGACGGGCTGGTCGCCGCCGGCCGCAGCCGTCGGCCCATGGCGTGCCGTCGAATGGGTCGAGCGCGAACGGGTCGACGTTTCACGTTTGCGACTGCGCGGCGGCGTCGATGGCACGAGCGGGATGCTCGCGATCAGCGTCGACTTGACCGCGTTCGACGAAGCATCGCCCGTCGCGCAGGTCGATCTCGTGCTGGCCCGCGCGGGCCAGACGCACCGCGTCGAACTCTCTCGCGCCGATGCGACGGCGACGGGGTTCGCTGCCTCGCTCAACGTGCCCGACGTTGCGCTGTGGTGGCCACACACGCACGGCGAGCCGGCGCTGTACGAAGGGCAACTCCTGGTTCGCACCGCCGACGTTCGCGAGCCCGTGACCGTCTACCTCGGCCGCATCGGCTTTCGGTCATTGACGCTCGACACCGCGCACGGCGATTTCGCGCTGCGCGTCAACGGCGTGGCGGTTTTTTGCCGCGGCGCGTGCTGGACGCCTCTCGATGTCGTCAGCCTCAAGGCCACGCCCGAGGCCTGCCGCACTGCGCTCGAAAAGGTGCGCGACGCCGGCATGAACATGCTGCGCGTCAGCGGCACGATGGTCTACGAAGACGATGCGTTTTTCGACGCTTGCGACGCGCTCGGCATCCTCGTTTGGCAAGACTTCATGTTCGCGAACATGGACTACCCGAACGACGACGCCGCCTTCGCCGCCTCGGTTCGCGACGAAGCCGCGCAGCAGCTCGAACGCTGGCAGGCGCGCCCCTGCCTCGCGGTGCTCTGCGGCAACAGCGAAGCCGAGCAGCAAGCCGCGATGTGGGGCGCGCCGCGCGAGGCCTGGTCGCAGCCGCTGTTCGACCGTGACCTCGCCGAACTGGCGCATGCCTGGTGCCCCGACGTGCCGTACTGGCCTTCGAGCGCACACGGTGGTGCGTTCCCGCACCAAAACAACGCCGGCACGACCTCGTACTACGGCGTCGGCGCCTATCTGCGGCCACTCGACGACGCGCGCCGTTCGGGCTTGCGCTTCGCGACCGAATGCCTTGCGTTCGCGAACGTACCACCGCCCGCCACGCTCGCCCGCATGCCAGGCGGCACCGCGCTGCGCGTCACGCACGCCGGCTGGAAGGCACGCGCCCCGCGCGACCTCAGTGCCGGCTGGGATTTCGACGACGTTCGCGACCATTACCTGCAACGCCTCTACGGCGTCGACGCACTCGCGCTGCGCAGCACCGACCACGCTCACTACCTCGCGCTCAGCCGCGCCGTGGGTGCCGAGGTGATGGCGGCTGCGTTCGGCGAATGGCGGCGCGCCGGCTCAGGCTGCCGCGGCGCACTCGTGTGGTTCTTGCGCGACCTGTGGGCCGGTGCCGGCTGGGGTTTGCTCGACGACGTAGGCGCACCGAAAGCCGCGTTCCACGGCTGCCGGCGCGCGCTCGCGCCGATCGCCGCGTTCATCAGCGAGGAAGGCACGAACGGGCTCGACCTGCACCTCGTCAACGACCCCGGCCGCGCGCTCGCCGCCCGCATCGAGGTGGCGCTGTACCGCGACGACGGCCTGCGGGTCGGGCATGCCGAGCAGACTCACACGGTCGCTGCGCACGGCGCGCTGACGCTGCCGCTCGCGCAATGGTTCGATCACTTCATCGACCTCTCACGCGCGTACCGCTTCGGCCCGGCCGAGCACGCGCTGGTGGTCGCGACCGTATGCGATGCCGGCAACGCTCAGGTCGCGCAGGCGTTTGCCTTTCCCGACCACTTGCCCGCGCGGCGCGAGCGCGACATCGGTTTGAGCGCCCGCGCGGAGCGCCTCGCCGATGGCAGCGTCGACCTCACGTTGACCACACGTGGGTTCGCGCAGTCGGTGCACTTTGATGTGCCGGGGTTCATCGCGCGTGATGAATACTTTCACCTCGCGCCTGGCGCCGCGCGCCGCGTGTGCCTTTCACCCGTTGCCGTCGACACGCGCGGCGGAGGGCGCGGCCAAGTGCACGCGCTCAACAGCCTTGCGAGCGTCACGCTGGAACTGCCGCCATGTTGAAGCGCCCCACCGCACGTGCTGAGACCGGCTGGATCGCCTCACTGGGCGGCTTCACCGGCGCCTCTTGGTTCGAACCCACCGGTACCCGCTTCAGCGCTGCCGCAGTACTGATCGTGTCCGGCATTGCCCATGAAGAACGCACGATGGCCGAGGGCCTGACGGCTCTGGCGCAGTCGCTCGCGAGCGCCGGACACGGCACGCTGCTGATCGATCTGCACGGCACCGCGCAGAGCAGCGGGAATCTCGATGCACCGCTCATCGGCGAGCATTGGCGTGACGACGTGCGGGCATCGCTGCGCCATCTGCACGAGGCCGGCTTCGCGCAGGTGATCGTCGTTGGCGTGCGGCTAGGCGCACTGCTGGCCTTCGACGCGCTGCGCCACGAACAGGTCGCCGGTTTCGTCGCGTGGTCACCGGTACTTTCGGGGCGGCGCTACGTGCGCGAACTTCGCATGATGCAAAGCGCGACGAGCGATGCAGCAACATCGAAGGATGAGACGCTGTCGATCGCAGGTCACAGCATCCCGCGCTCGGCGCTGGCGCATCTGGCCACACTCGCATTCGGCGAGAACGCGCACGGCACGCAACTCCCGATGCTGCTGCTCGACGGCGCCGAGCGGATTGAAGCGACTCGGGCAGGGCAATTCGCGAAACCGGGTCTCCCGATCGATCGCGCTGTGTCCACCCAAGTCGACCGCTGGCTGTTTCAGCCCGACCTGATGCCAGCTCCGCCGCTAACTGACATCCGCACCATCACTGCGTGGTGCCAACGCCTTCATCCGAGTGCGTTGCCACTGGTTGAGCGCGCGCCGCCACGCCCGTACCTGCTGCAAGAAATCGTGCTGACGAGCGACGACGGTCGACGCGTGCGCGAGCGCGCGGTGCGCATCGAGCCCGAAGGCTTGAGCGCAATCGTCAGCGAGCCGGCCGATCGGCCCGCACGCGGCGTTTCGAGGCTGCTTGCTACGCTGGTTGGCCCGGGCAGGATGTTCCCCGAGTTCGCACGCTCGGAAGCCGGCCGCGGCAAAGTATGTTTGCGCTTCGACTTCGCAGGCTTCTCGACCAGCCGGCTTCGGGACGACGACTCCGGCGGGAGCCTTTATGGGCTCGGCAATCGTGTCGATGTCATCGCTGCTTTGGCCTGGCTAAGACGAGCCGGCCATTCGAAAGTGGCCATGGTGGGCTTTTGCGCTGGTGCCTGGTCGATGATCCATGCGGGTGCGGCGCAGGGAGTCGTCGCGGTCGTCGGCATTAACGTGGCGCTGTACCGTCAACCCGACTACGCGTGGCGCGAGTACTTGCTGCATGCCGGCCATCTGGTCTCGAAAATGCTCTCGCTGCTGCGCCGCCTCGCGCGACTTGCGTCGGCAGTCGATCGTCTGGAACGTTGGTCGCCGCTGGCCCTGAACCCGAACCGCTGGCTCGTGCGGCTTTGCAAATCGCCGGCGCGTTTGCTGCTCGTCTACGGCGCATCGGACCACGGCCTGGCGTACCTGAAACGCCATTTCGGACCGCCTCTCGATGCAACACAACGCAATGGGTCTTTACAGACACTGACCTATGACAATCTTGGTCACCTGACCCAAGGCACAGAGGCACGCGCGCGCGCACTTGGCAACATCGCCGTGTTCCTCGATGAGCTCGACGAACTCGGAGCCCTCGACGGCCAGCCCGCGACACCCGTGAATGAGCGCAGCGATCGCGAGCACCCCTTGTCACTGCTGGGACACCGCAAAAACGCACGGTCGTGCTAAAACTTGGCCATCCCTCGATTGCTGCAGACCGGAGACGCGCCATGGACCTGAATTTCACGCCCGAAGAACAAGCCTTCCGCGAGGAAATTCGCGACTGGGTGGCCGAGAACCTGCCGAAAGACTTGAGCCACAAAGTCCACAACGCGCTCCACCTGACCAAGCAAGACATGCAGCGCTGGGCGCGCATTCTGGGCACGAAGGGCTGGCACGGTTGGGGCTGGCCGAAGCAGTTCGGCGGGCCGGGCTGGAACGCGATTCAAAGGCATCTGTTCGAGGAAGAAAACGCGCTCGCCGGCGCGCCACGCGTCGTGCCGTTCGGCCCGGTGATGGTGGCGCCGGTCATCATGGCGTTCGGCACGCCTGCGCAGCAAGAGCGCTTTTTGCCCGGCATCATGAGCGGCGAGGTGTGGTGGAGCCAAGGCTATAGCGAGCCGGGTTCGGGCTCCGACCTCGCCTCGCTCAAGATGAAGGCCGAGCGCAAGGGTGACTACTTCCTTGTCAACGGCCAAAAAACCTGGACCACGCTCGGCCAGTACGGCGACTGGATCTTCTGCCTCGTGCGCACCAGCAACGAAGGCAAGCCGCAGACCGGCATCAGCTTCCTGCTGATCGACATGAAAAGCCCCGGCGTCTCGGTGCGGCCGATCATCACGATGGACGGCGCGCACGAGGTCAACGAGGTCTGGTTCGACAACGTCGAGGTGCCGGTCGATCAACTCGTCGGTGAAGAAAACAAGGGCTGGACATACGCCAAGCACCTGCTCGCGCACGAACGCACCAACATCGCCGACGTGAACCGTGCAAAGCGCGAACTCGAGCGCTTGAAGCGCATCGCGACCGCTGAAGGCGT
>JANLUW010000385.1:0-3987 GCA_031363645.1 Rhizobacter sp.
ATGAGCAATGGAATCACCATGCCGTAAATGAACGGCCCGGTGATCAGGTTCTGCGGCCGGTCGGTCACCAGCCAGCGGAAGAAGCTGGTCTTGAGCTTGCGATGGGCTTCTCTGACCGAGCGCTCGAATTTGACGCGTTTGCCCTTGATCTGGAAAAACATCCGGCCTTCCTGATCGTGCACTGCAGTGTGCAGTTCCGCCTCCAGCGCGGCCATCTGGTTCAGGATGTGGTTGATTCGATCATTCATGGGTCGAGCATAGGCCCGTGCGCCCGGGCTTCGGTGGTGGCTCTGGGTCAAACGCATGTACTGCCGCGTGCGCTGTCGAACAGACGGGCCGGCACTGTGCACCTACAACCCTCGTGGTCAGACACCCGCCATCAATGACTTGGTGGCATCACCACACGAGGACATGAATCATGAAGCAGAACCTTTCCAGCCTGGCTCTTGCGGTGCTCACCGTCATTGGCGCTCTTTGCAGTGCAGGACCCGTCGCGGCACAGGTCGCCGGAGGCACCACCACCGCCGAAGCCAGCATCACCGAATCCACGCAGCCGGCCATGGGCCGGAGCGTCAAGAAGACGCTGATGGGCAAGACCATCTACAACGACGCGGGCCAGAAGGTCGGCAAGGTGGAAGACCTGATGATCTCTCTCGACAAGAACGTGTCTTACGTCATCGTCGGTGCTGGCGGCTTTGTCGGCATCGGCAGGCACGATGTGGCCATTCCGGTCAAGCAGATCCAGGACAAGGCCGGCAAGCTGGTGATGGCGGGTGCGACCAAAGACACGATCAAGGGCCTGCCCGAGTTCACCTATGCCACCGACACGACGAAGCGCGACGCCTTCATCGAGGCGGCCGACAAGGACATCGCCAGGGGCAAGGCCGCGGTCGCCAGTCTTGAGAAGAAGGCCGGCACGGCCGCCGCCGATGCCAAGGCCAAGACCGACGTGGACATCACCGCCTTGCAGTCGGACGTGAAATCTGCCGAGGCCAAGCTGTCCAAGATGCGGCAGGCCAGCGCCGTTCGCTGGAAGGAATTCGAGGCCGATGTCAGCGCCGCAACAGCCCGCCTGCGCAAGTCGACCGAAAAGGCGCTTGGCTGAGCCCGGACGCAGGGCCCAGAAAGGGCCTGTGCTTGGCGAAGGCGCTGCGGCGATGCAACCCGCAGTGCTGAACCCTCAGCACCCTTCGCCCGGCAGCACCCCAACGAATCTGAACTGGATCTCATCTGAATAAGCACTTGGTCGCGGTCTTCGACAATGAATCGGCTGCGGGCTGCACGCTCTTCGCGCCCCACACGTTGCAGGCGATATCACGCTGTATGACACCGGCGTGCTCGCACGGGACGCCAGAGGGGTGGTCAATGTCAAGGAGTCCAGGGACTCCGGCCCCACCGGTACGGTCACGGGTCCGGCGGTCGGCAGCCTGATCGGCTTGCTCGGCGGGCCGGTAGGCGTGGCCACTGGTGCCGTGGCCGGAACCGCTGCGCGGGCTGTCCGCGACTTCTGGGTGGCGGGCGTGGGCCTCGACTTCATCGAAGCGGCCACCCAGCATCTTCAGCCCGGCAAGGTGGCGCTGGTGGCCGAGATCGAAGAAGAGTGGGTGATCCCGGTTGACCTGGCATTGGAAGCGGCGGGTGGCAAGGTCTTTCGGCGTAGCCGCACCGAAGTGGCAGAAGCGCAGTTCGACCACGACATCGCGGCCTTCAAGTCCGAGATCAAGGAACTGGAAACAGAGGCGTCGCACGCCAGTGGTGCCGCCAAGACCAAGCTGCAGGGCAAGCTCGCTACCGCGAAAGCTGACCTGGATGGCGCCGTGCATCGCGCACAGAAGCGGGTCGACACGCTGAAACAGGAGGCCGATGCCAAGGCCGAGTCGCTGAAGCTGCAACTGAGCCAGGCCAAGGGCGATGTCAAGGCGCGAATCGAAGACCGCATGAAGCGGGTCAAGAGCGCGTACCACGCACGCGGTGCCAAACTGGCGCAGGCCTGGAACCTGACCAAGGAAGCGCTGACCGCCTGAACGCCGTCCAGGCGCTCGCTTTCACCCTTGGCGGTCGGCAGCCTTCCTGTGGCTGACACCGCCGGCGCCAAGAATGGTGAAACTGCGAAGGAGCGCGTCAGCCTTGGCAGCGGACTGGTTGCCCGTTGCCTTCAACCGCAGTGGCGCGGCGTGGCCTTGCTTCTGGTGCTGCAGGTCGCACAGGCACTGTCGACGCTGCTGTTGCCCCATCTGAGCGCCGATGTGATTGACCTCGGCGTGGCGCGCGGTGACCGCGCCTACGTGATGCGCATGGGCAGCGTGATGTTGGTCCTGTCGCTGGTGCAGGTGGCTTTCGCGATCGGCGCCACGGTGCTCGGCTCGCGCTTGGCCATGCGCTATGGGCGTGACCTTCGGGCACAGGTGTTCTCGCACGTGCAGAGTTTTTCGCTGCACGAGATGAACCGCTTCGGCACCCCGTCGCTGATCACGCGCAGCACGAACGATGTGCTGCAGTTGCAGACGGCCCTGCTGATGATCCTGACGATGATCGTCAGCGCGCCTCTGATGGCGGTGGGCGGCGTGGTGATGGCGGTGCGGCAGGACGCACACCTGTCGCTCCTGCTGGCCGTCAGCATGCCGCTGATGCTGCTGGCCGTGGCGCTGCTGATGTCGCGCACCATTCCTTACTTTCATAAGATGCAGGGGCAGATCGACCGCCTGAACCAGATCCTGCGCGAGCAGATCACCGGCCTGCGCGTGATCCGGGCCTTCGTGCGTGATACGTCCGAACGCGCCCGCTTTGCGGTGGCCAACGACACGCTGACCGACACGGCCCTGCACACCGGTCGATTGATGGCGGCCATGATCCCGATGGCGGTTCTGGTGATGCAGTGGTCCACCATCGCACTGGTCTGGTTGGCGGCAGGGCGCATCGGTGAGGGCACGATGCAGGTGGGGTCGTTGATCGCGTTTCTTGCGTATGTCGCGCAGATCCTGATGTCGGTGATGATGGCGGCGCTGTTGTTCGCGATCCTGCCACGCGCACTGGTCTGTGCCAGGCGGATCGAAGAGGTCTTGGCCACACCGTCCTCGGTCGCCGAGCCGCTTTCACCAAAGGACTTACCGAAAGACCTGCCCAAGGTGGTCCCCAGGGCCGTGCCCGGAGCGAAGGCCGGCAAGGACCAGGCTGGGCGTGGCCTTCAGTTCAACGGCGTCAGCTTCCAGTATCCGGGCGCGGCGGTGCCAGCGCTGCGCGACATCAACCTGCGCATCGAACCCGGCCAGACCATCGCCGTCATCGGCGCCACAGGCTCGGGCAAGTCGACCTTGCTCAGCCTGATTCCCCGGCTGTTCGATGTCACCTCGGGCAGTGTGCGCGTCGACGGCATCGATGTGCGCGAACTGTCGTTACCGGCGCTGTGGGGCGCCATCGGCTTGGTGTCGCAGCGGGTGTCGGTTTCCCTTCAAGCTGTCACTTTCGCTCTTTCATGCTGTCACCGACTCATTGAGCAGATCTCACGTTTTTCGGGCCTGGGAGGAATAGCACACGCTCACATCGTGATTCAGGGCCATCGCGGTGGTACGGGCCGTTTTGCTCCTTTCACTTGGCACAACCTTGCATTTGACCCCTTCACTCTGTCACTATCTGCGCAGCCGAGTACGGGCTTGCCGAGATGGGTCACCTCCACACGATTCCTAACGCTGTAGCAGTCGCCGCCGACCGGCTGGTGGTGATCGTCCGTGTCGACACCGACGGAAGCGTCGTCGTACGCGACCTTGCCAACGGCGGGTTGTCTACGACCTCTGCTTCAGAGCTCCGGGCGCCGCCGGCACTCTTGGACGCGACACTCGCCCCGGTGTTATCCGTTGTGCAGGCGACAGACGCACAGTGGGAGCGTGCTCGGCACCGTGAAGCGGTCATTGCAGGTCTAGTGAACGGCGATGAACTTTCCGACCAGGTCACACGCGCGTCGACTCGACTCGGGGTCTCCCGCCGCACTGT
>JANLUW010000389.1:0-2724 GCA_031363645.1 Rhizobacter sp.
CCGGCGATCTTGAACATGTCCGGGAGCATCAGCAGCAGGCCTTGAGATGCGGTGAACGTGGTCACCAGCGCACCGGCCTGCAATGCGCCGTGCACGGCACCGGCGGCGCCGCCCTCGGACTGCATCTGCACGACATCGGGCACGGCGCCCCAGAGGTTGGGCCGCCTGTCGGCGGCCCACGCGTCCGCGTGCTCACCCATCGGCGAGGCCGGCGTGATCGGATAGATGGCGATGACCTCGCTCGCGCGGTAGGCGACGCTGGCGACCGCCTCGTTCGCGTCCATCGTCCTGTTCTGACGCGACACTGGGATGGGAAGGACAGACATAGCGAGGACTGTGCACCGGCTCTTGCAATCCGGCTTGCGCTCGGTCAAGACACCGGCCGAACCCCTGCCGAGCCGTTCGACATCATTTCGCCCCCATGGTGGCCAGGGCATCAAAAACCGGCTCAGCATCGCCGATCACCTTGGTGGCCATGGCCAGGCGCACGATGTGCAGGGTCTCGACCACCTTCTCGCGCGTGATGCCCTGCTAAGCGATCTTGTGGGCCATGGCCTTGACGCAAGCCGGGCTGGTGCCCGCGAGGGCCGCAGCCAGGTAGATCAGCGTGCGGGTGTCTTCGTCCAGCGCGGGCTTCTCGGCCGGCATGGCGAACGCCTTGGATCGCATGTGCTCCTGGATCAGGACCGGGTCCACAGGCACCGACTTTTCGATCGCGGCTGGCACCTCGCCCATGCCCTTGCGCATCATCTCCAGGATTTCGTTGGCATTCATTTCTGGTTTGCTCCGAGGAGGGGGCGACGGACGATCCGCGCCTGAAGTGAAGACGACCAGGAACCTCAAAGGATGCACCCACCTGGACTCGACGGTGTGGCAGCCGAAGCGACGCCCGCGCTGTGCCGGTTGCGGCTTCGCCGCGCAGCCTGCGCCCTCGTTGCCGGCCAGTCTGTGCGTCAGCGCACCCTGGGCCTATGCCGTCGCGGCTTTGCCCGGTGCATCGACAAAGCGCAGCAGGCGCAAGGCGTTGAGCACCACCAGGACGGTGGCCCCTTCATGGATGAGCACGGCGATGCCCATGCTCGCCAGGCCGAACAGCGTTGCGGGGATCAGCAGCGCCACGACGCCGAAGGCGGCCCACAGGTTCTGCTGGATGATGGTGTGCGACGCACGGCTCAGGGCAATCGCAAACGGGAGCCTCGACAGGTCGTCGGCCATCAGCGCCACATCGGCTGTTTCCAGCGCCACGTCGGTGCCGGCGCCGCCCATCGCAATGCCGATGGTGGCGCGTGCCATGGCGGGCGCGTCGTTCACACCGTCGCCCACCATCGCCACCAGCTCGTTCTTATGCATCAACTCGTCGATGACCTTGAGCTTGTCCTCCGGCAGCAGGCCCGCGCGAACGTCGGTGATCCCGACGGTTGCGGCGACGGCCTTCGCGACTTGTTCGTTGTCGCCCGTCAGAATCACGGTCTGGCGAATGCCGAACGATGCCAGCCGGGCGAACACTTCCCGCATGCCGGGCCGTGGTGTGTCCGCCAACGCCAGCAGGCCGAGGAAGGTGCCATCGGCGCGGACGAGCATGGTGGTCTTGCCGAGCGACTCGAGCCAAACCACCTGCGCGCGGACCTCGTCCGGGATGACATCGTCAGCGAACAGTCGCAAGTTGCCGATGCTGACGTTTGCGGACGCCACGACCGCGTGCATCCCCTTGCCGGTGACGGCTTGCACGTCGCTGGCAACCTGCCATTCCACCTTGCGCAGACGCGCCGCCTGCACCACGGCCAGTGCCAACGGGTGGCCGCTGCGGCTCTCGACACTGGCGGCGATTGCCAGCAAGCTGCTTTTATCGCCGTTCAGGACCACCACGTCGGTGACGCTGGGCTTCCCGGTCGTGATGGTGCCGGTCTTGTCGAACGCGATGACCGAGAGCGAGCGCAGGTTCTCCAGGTGCACGCCGCCCTTGATCAACACACCACCACGGGCGGCACGGGCCACGGCAGCCAGCACCGCCGAAGGTGTGGCAATGGCCAAGGCGCAGGGCGAAGCAGCCACCAGCACCGCCATCGCCCGATAGAACGATTCGGCAAACGGAAACCCCATCAATGGCGGGATCGCGATGAGCGCCAGGACGCCGATGAGAACCAGCGGCACGAAGACCTTCTCGAACTTCGTGACGAAGCGCTGGGTTGGCGACTTGTCGGTCTGCGCCTCGGCCACCAGCTGCACCATGCGCGCCAATGAACTGTCCTTGGCCAGCTTGGACACTTCCACGCGCAACAGGCCTTCGCCGTTCACCGTCCCGGCAAAGACCAGCGACTCGGCTGCCTTGTCCACCGGCATCGACTCGCCCGTGATGGCGGCCTGGTCGACGGCCGATGTGCCTTCGAGAACCTTGCCGTCGGCGGGGATGCGCTGGCCCGGTCTCACCAGTACCTGATCGCCTCGAAGCAGGTTCTCCACAGGCATTTCCAGCTCGACGCCGTCCCGCAACACCAAGGCTGTCTTGGGCGCCAGGTCCGCCAGCGCTTCCATGGCGTGACGCGCCCGGTCCATGGCCAGGTGCTCCAGCGCGTGGCCCAGGCTGAACAGCACCAGCAGCAGTGCACCCTCGGCCCATTGGCCCAGAGCCGCGGCACCTGCCGCTGCCACGATCATCAGCACGTCGATGTCGAGCACACGTTCGCGGATGCTCTGCCAGGCATCGCGCATCGCGTAGTAGCCGCC
>JANLUW010000432.1:0-17670 GCA_031363645.1 Rhizobacter sp.
CCTCGACGGCGAAGGCAGTGTGCAGGTCGAGCTCGACCCGAACCTGAAGATCGGGACCGCGAAAGTGTTCGCGATCTACGGCAAGGGCGGTATCGGCAAAAGCACCACCAGCTCGAACCTGTCGGCTGCGTTTTCCCACCTGGGCAAACGCGTGCTGCAGATCGGATGTGATCCCAAACACGACAGCACCTTCACCCTGACCAAGAAGATGCTGCCCACCGTGATCGACGTGCTGGAGACGGTGGACTTCCACGCCGAAGAACTGCGTGTCGAAGACTTCGTGTTCCCCGGCTACAACGGCGTGATGTGCGTGGAGGCCGGTGGCCCGCCGGCCGGTACCGGCTGTGGTGGCTACGTGGTCGGCCAGACCGTCAAGCTGCTGAAGGAACACCACCTGCTGGAGGACACCGATGTCGTGATCTTCGACGTGCTCGGGGATGTGGTCTGTGGTGGTTTTGCAGCGCCCCTGCAACACGCCGACCGCGCGCTGATCGTTACGGCCAACGACTTCGATTCGATCTTCGCGATGAACCGCATCGTGCAGGCGATCGGCGCGAAGGCGAAGAACTACAACGTGCGCCTCGGCGGCGTGATCGCCAACCGCAGCGCCGCGACCGACCAGATCGACAAGTACAACAACAAGATCGGCTTGAAGCTGGCAGCGCACTTTCCCGACCTCGACGTGATCCGCCGCAGCCGGCTGAAGAAGTCGACTTTGTTCGAGATGGAATATTCGCCTGAACTCGAAGCGGTGCAAAAAGAGTACATGCGCCTGGCCGCCTCACTCTGGCTCGGCACCGAGCCACTGAACTGCGTGCCGATGAAGGACCGCGACATCTTCGACCTGCTCGGGTTCGACTGAGGCGCCGACGCGATGACACAAGTCTCCTACACAGAACGCCGCGGCCAGATCGAAACGTATTTCGACCGCACGGCCGTGCAGGCGTGGGCTCGGCTCACGTCGGATGCGCCGGTCGGTCGCGTGCGTGCCTCGGTGCGCGCCGGGCGCGACCGAATGCGCGCGACATTGCTCTCGTGGTTGCCCGAGAACCTGAGCGGCCTGCGCGTGCTCGATGCCGGTTGCGGCACCGGCGCCCTCGCAGTCGAAGCCGCGCACCGTGGTGCCGAGGTGCTCGCGATCGACCTCTCGCCGACGCTCGTGGACCTGGCGCGCGAGCGCCAACCGATGCTCCGCAATGGCGGCTCGATCGACTTCCGATCGGGTGACATGCTCGCCGCCGAACTAGGCGCTTTCGACTACGTGGTCGGCATGGATTCGGTCATCCACTACGAAACCGGCGACGCCGTCAACGTGCTGGCCGGCCTGGCGCAGCGCACGCGCCGCGGCCTGCTGTTCACGTTTGTTCCGAGCAGCCCGGCGCTCGAAGTGTTCCGCGCCGTCGGCAAGCTGTTTCCGCGCGGCGATCGCTCACCGGCCGTCGTGCCGGTAGCCGAGCACTGGCTGCACCGGCGCATCGACGACGACGCGCAATTGCAGGGCTGGATGCGTGGCCGCACCGAGCGCATCTCGAGTGGCTTCTACACCTCGCAAGCCCTGGAGCTGGTCCAGCAATGAACCCGACGCGCACGGCCCTTAACATCAATTCGACGCTCGCGCGGCAGTGGGCCAAGGTCGGCTCGCGCTTCTTGCCGTTCGCCGATGCTGCGACGACAGAATTGCCGCTCGGCCGCCTGCTGCGCCTGTCGCTTTTTCAAGTGACGGTGGGCATGGCGATGGTGCTGCTGATCGGCACGCTCAACCGCGTGATGATTGTCGAGATGGGCATGTCGGCTTGGCTGGTCGCGTTGATGGTCGGCCTGCCGCTGGTGTTCGCGCCGTTCCGTGCGCTGATCGGCTTTCGCTCCGACACGCACCGCTCGGTGCTCGGCTGGAAGCGCGTGCCCTACCTCTGGATCGGCACGCTGCTGCAGTTCGGTGGCTTCGCGATCATGCCGTTTGCACTGATCGTGCTGTCGGGCGACACCCATGGCCCCGTCTGGATCGGGCATGCGGGCGCTGCGATGGCGTTCCTGCTCGTCGGCGCGGGCTTGCAGACAACGCAGACGGCGGGCCTGGCGCTCGCCACCGACCTGGCCCCAGCCGAGGCGCGCCCACGCGTGGTGGCGTTGATGTACGTGATGCTGCTGATCGGCATGATCGGCAGCGGCCTGCTGTTTGGCCTGGTGCTGCGCCACTTCTCCGCGGTGCGGCTGATTCAGGTGGTGCAGGGCGCGGCGCTGGCCACGATGGTGCTGAACCTGATCGCGCTCTGGAAGCAGGAGGCACGTAACCCGTCGGCCACCGCACGCAGCGCGCCGCGGCCAGCGTTTCGCGAAACCTGGCGGCGCTTTGCCGGCGCGGGCCGCTCGCTGCGCTTTTTGGTGGTCGTCGGCCTGGGCACGGCCGCATTCAACATGCAAGACATCATCCTCGAGCCCTACGGCGGCGAGATTTTGAAGATGAGCGTGGGCGCCACCACCACGCTCACCGCGATGATGGCCTGCGGCGCGCTGGCGGCCTTCACGCTGGCCGCGCAGTGGCTCACGCACGGCACCGACCCGCACCGGCTCGCAGCGCACGGCGTGCTGGTCGGGTTGCTGGCGTTCGTGTGCATCGTGTTCGCCTCACCGCTCGATTCGACCGCGCTCTTCATGGCGGGCGCGACGTTGATCGGCTTCGGCGGCGGCCTGTTCTCGGTGTCGACGCTGACGGCCGCCATGAACCTCGAGATCGAGGGCTTGAACGGCCTCGCACTCGGTGCCTGGGGCGCCGTGCAGGCCACTTGCGCGGGCGTGGCCATCGCGATGGGCGGCGCAGTGCGCGACGGCGTTTCGCACCTCGCCACCAGCGGCGTGTTGGGCGCGGGGCTCACCAGCGAAGCCACCGGCTACAGCATCGTCTACTACATCGAAATCGGGTTGCTGTTCGTCACGCTTGTCGCGCTCGGCCCGCTCGTCAGCCGGGTCCGCAAACCGTTCAAATCAACCGCCTCGATTGCCATCGCCACCCCCGAAAAGTTCGGCCTGGCCGAACTCCCGGGTTGACCGTCCCGATCCAGACCGAACACACGAAGGAGATCACATCATGGGAACCGGAGCCATCACTTCCTACATCGACGTCGCGCAGATCGCGCTCTACGCCTTTTGGGTCTTCTTCGCGGGCCTCATCTACTATTTGCATCGCGAGGGCAAGCGCGAGGGCTATCCGCTGGAGTCCGACCGTTCCGGTGGCCGCATCACGGTGCAGGGCTGGCCGAGCGTACCGGAGCCGAAGGCCTACCTTTTGCGCGACGGCCGCGTTGTCATGTCGCCCAACTTCAGCGGCTCAAACCAGCCGCTCGGCGGCACGCCGTCGGTCAACCACCCCGGCGCGCCGCTGGAGCCGATCGGTGACCCGATGCTCGCCGCCGTCGGCCCGGGCTCGTACGCCGACCGCGCCGACATCGCCGACACCACCGCCGAGGGCGACTTGCGCATCGTGCCCCTCCGCGCCGCCCCTGGCTTCGAGGTTGCCCACCGTGACCCGGACCCGCGCGGTATGCCGGTGATCGGGGCCGACGGCGCGGTGGCCGGTATCGTGCGCGAGTTGTGGGTCGACCGCGCCGAAGTGCTGTTCCGCTACCTCGAAGTCGAGGTACCGATGCAAGGTGGCAGCCGCCGCGTGTTGCTGCCGATGAACTTCTCGCGCATCGGCGACCGCAGCGTCAAGGTGCGTTCGATTCTGGCCGGCCAGTTCGCGCAAGTGCCGGGCACCCGCCACCCCGACGCGGTGACCTTGCTCGAAGAAGACAAAATCATGGGCTACTACGGCGGCGGCACCCTGTACGCCACGCCGGGCCGCCAGGAGCCGCTGCTGTGAGCGCGCCCGGATCGATGCCCGGATTGCCGAAACACCAGGCCACCGAACACGAGTTCGAGGCCGAGCACGGCCTGCCGGAGCCCCTGCCGCACAACGAACGCATCCTCTGGCAAGGCTCGCCCGACTGGCGCGTGATGGCCCGCGAAGCGCTGCACACGCGGCTGCTCTCGATCTACTTCGGTGTGCTGCTGGCGTGGCGCGGCGCGACCGTGCTCTCCAACGGCGGCAGCCTCGGTGATGCCGGCCTCGCCGTCCTGTGGCTGCTGCCGGCGGCGGTGTTGGCAATCGGCGCGCTCACGCTGATCGCGTGGTTGATCGCCCGCACCAGCGTCTACACCGTGACCGACAAGCGCGTCGTGATGCGCATCGGCGTGGTGCTCGGCATCACGTTCAACCTGCCCCTTTCGCAGATCGAATCGGCCAGCCTGCACCTGGATTCGAGAAAGGCGTCAAGAAACGCGTCGAAAACCGCCGATACCACCAATGGCGACCTCGCGCTGGTGCTCGCCGACACCGACCGCATCGCCTATGTGCACCTGTGGCCGCACGCCCGGCCGTGGCATGTGAAGCGCACGCAGCCGATGCTGCGCGGCCTGACCGACGCACGCGAGGTCGCGTCGATTCTCGGCACGGCACTCGCCGGTTCGGCCGGCCTGGCGAGCAGGCCGCTGCGCGCGGTGAGGTCGCCTAAATACCCGCCAGAACGCCAGCCTGCGAACGGTCCGGCGCAGCATCCGCTTGCCGCCTGACACCCGCCCGAAACACCCTGCCATGAACGAAACCACCATCCTGAGCAGCGGCTTCCCGCGCGCCCCGCTGATCGCGGTCGGCGGCTTGCTCGTCGCGTCGTTGCTGGCGGTGGCGGCGGTGCGCTTCACCGGTGTCGGCGCTGTCAAGGCCGCCGATGCGCAGGCCGTGGCCGTCCGCGAGTTCCGATTCGAAGACCGGCCCGACGGCAGCATCGTCGTGCTCGATGCCTCGGGCAAGCAGTTGATCGACACGGTCGCGCCCGGCACCAACGGTTTTTTGCGCGGCACGATGCGCGGCCTCGCTCGCGAGCGCATGCGCCAGGGCGTGAGCCCGCAACTGCCGTTTCGCATGATCGGCCGCGCCGACGGCAAGCTCACGCTCGAAGACCCGGGCACGGGCCGCCGCGTCGACCTCGGCTCGTTCGGGCCGACGAACTCGGCCGTGTTCGCGCAGATCATGGTCAGCCACGGCCCGGCGCGCCGCGCGGCAACCGAGTGATTCAACAGAAAGCACCCATGACCAGCCTCGCGCAAGAACCTGCCAGCCGCGCCACCGACCGCGCCGTCAACGAAGCCACCCACACCGCGATGCAAGACACGGTGCTGACGCCGCGCTTCTACACCACCGACTTCGCCGCGATGGACGAAATCGACGTCGACTCGATCCGCCCGCAGTGGGAAGCGTTGATGGACGAGTTTCGCGCCGACATCAACACCGACCACTTCCAGCGCCCGGCGGACATGATGGCGGATCAGTCCGACCTGCCGCCAGCGTTGTACAAAGAGTTTTCCGACTTCCTGATCAGCTCGATCACCTCGGAATTTTCGGGTTGCGTGCTCTATGCCGAGATCAAAAAGCGCGTCAACAACCCCGACATGAAAGAGCTGTTCGGCTTCATGGCACGCGATGAGTCGCGCCACGCCGGTTTCATCAACCAGTGGCTCAAAGACTTCGGCATCGGCGTCGATCTGGGCTTTTTGGCCAAGGCCAAGAAGTACACCTACTTCCGGCCGAAGTTCATCTTCTACGCGACCTATCTGTCGGAAAAAATCGGTTACGCGCGCTACATCGCGATCTACCGGCAAGTTGAGAAGCACCCTGAGCTCTGCTTTCATCCGATCTTCAAATGGTTCCAGCTCTGGTGCAACGACGAGTTTCGCCACGGCGAGGCGTTCGCCTTGTTGCTTCGTGCCAATCCGAAGCTGCTGACCGGCGTCAACAAGCTGTGGATCCGCTTCTTCGTGCTCGCCGTGTTCGCGACGATGTACGTGCGCGATCACCAGCGCCCCGAGATGCACGACGCGATGGGCCTGAACGCGACCGAGTACGACTTCAACGTCTTTCGCATCACCTCCGAAATCACCAAGCAGGTGTTCCCGTTGACGCTCAACCTCGACGACCCGCGCTTCGCAGCCGGGCTCGAGAAGCTGCGGTTGATATCGGTCGCGACCGAGGCCGCGAAGGCGCGCGGCGGCGTCATCGGCACCGTCAAGCGACTCGGCCTCACGCTGGCGGCGGGCCTCACTTTCGCGCGGCTCTTTTGCTTGCCTGCGCACCACCACGAGTTGCCGCGCAACGCCCGGCTCGCGCCGATCTGGTAGGCGAACGTGTCGGTCTACCTGCTGCCGATGGCCTACACGCTGTTCGTGTGGTGGTTCAGCACGGGTGTGATCCTCTACCTCAACGGCCTGCCACGCGCGACGCACCGCTGGACGATGCTGGGCGCCACGCTGCTGCTCGGCGTCGCGCTCATCGGCTTGGCGGCCACACGCGACAACACGCACGTGGCCGGCGCCTACCTCGCGTTCACCTGCACCTTGCTGGTGTGGGCGTGGCAAGAGGTCGCCTTCTTGCTGGGCTACGTGACCGGCCCGCGCCGCACGCCCTGCCCGACCGGCTCGACCGGCTGGCGGCGCGCCGGCTACGCCTTGCAAACGCTGCTGCACCACGAGCTCGCGCTGATCGCGCTCGCGCTCGCCGTGCTCGCCGCCACGTGGGGCGGCACGAACCCGACCGGGCTGGCGACCTTCATGGTCTTCTGGGTGATGCGCCAGAGCGCGAAGCTCAACGTGTTCCTCGGTGTGCGCAACCTCAGCGAAGACTTCTTGCCGTCGCACCTCAAGTATTTGCAAACGTATTTCAAACGCGCGCCGATGAACCCGCTGTTTCCGGTGTCGGTGATCGGTGCGAGCTGGCTCGCGGTGTTGCTGTGGCAAGCGGCCGCCGCGCACGGCATCGGCCCATTCGAAGCGACCGCGCTGACCTTTACCGGCACGCTGCTGAGTCTGGCGATCCTGGAGCACTGGTTCATGGTGCTGCCACTGCCTTCGCAAGCGCTGTGGGGCTGGGGGTTACGCTCACGCACCGCCGAACCCCCGGCCTAGAATCGGAGCGATGAAAAACCTTGCACGTCGCCTCGAACGCGCCACGCTCGTAGGACGCAACGCATGAATTTTTCAGACACCGATCGGCCCGATCTCGGCGCACTTTCGTCATGGGCCCCCGAGCTGGCAAAAACCTTCGTTTCGCTCTCGAGCGACATCGCACTCGTGATCGACGACGACGGCGTGATCCGCAGCGTCGCCCAAGGCGGCACCGACCCGATCGCGCCCGGCGCTCACCAGTGGGTCGGGCGCGCCTGGATCGACACGGTGAGCGGCGAAACCCGCCCGAAGATCGCCAACCTGCTGAAGGATGTGACCGCGACCGGCATCGCTCGCCGCCGCGAGGTCAACCACCCGGTCGGTGTCGGTGCCGATGCCGATGCCCACAACAACATCCCGATCGCGTACACCGCGATCCGCCTCGGCGAGCACGGCCCGGTGCTCGCCGTCGGGCGCGACCTGCGCACGATCGCTGCAATCCAGAAACGCTATGTCGAGTCGCAGCAAGACATGGAACGCGGCTACTGGCAGGTGCGCCAGGCCGAGGCGCGCTACCAGTTGCTGTTTCAGGTCGCGACCGATGCGGTGATCGTCATCGACGGCGAAACGCTCCACATCGTCGAAGCCAACAACGCGGCTGCGCTGCTGCTCGACACACCGGCCGAACAGCTGCACGGCAAGCACGCCAGCTTCGGCTTCGAACACCACACGCGCGGCGCCGTCAACGAGCTGCTCACGAACGCGCGAGCCACGGGCCAAAGCGGCGAGATTCGGGCGCGCCTGCAAGGCACGCTGACGACCACCAGCGTGGTCGCCACGCCGTTTCGTGCCGACAACGCGATGCGGCTGCTGGTACGCATGCGCGCGATCGAACCGAGCACCTCCAAGGTGGCGCTGAACCAGACCATCTCGCGGCTCGTCGACACCGCGAGCGACGGCGTCGTCGTCACCGATTCGAGCGGCCGCATTTTGATTGCGAACCCGGCATTCCTCGCGCTCGCGCGGCTCGCGGGCCCAGCCCAACCGAAAGGCCAGCCGCTGATGAACTGGCTGCACCTGGCCGACCAGCCGCTGACCGCGCTGATCGCCAAAGTGCGGCGCGACGGCATCGCGCGGCACATCGCATCATGGGTCGAGCACGAGGCCGGCCCCTCGGTGCAGGTCGAGGTCTCAGCCGCGCTGCTGACCGAAGGCGACCAGGAATGCATCGGCTTCACGATCCACCCGATCGCCGTCGCTGCCACCTTGCCAGCGTTGAAGGACGCGAACGCCGATGCACACGCCGACGCATTGACTTTGGTGCTGCGCGCCGGCATCGAAGCACTCGGCTGGCGCTTGCGGCAGCACGATCTGGCGGTCGTCGTGCGCGAGGCCGCCGCGTCGCTCGGCCTCAGCCCCGAAGACTTTTCGCAACGCATCCGGCAAGACGCTGGCGAACCGTTCACACCGAGCGTGTCGTGATGCAGGTCAGCCCAGCTTTCGGCCAGGCGGACCTCACCAACTGCGAACGTGAGCTGATCCACCTCGCCGGCTCGGTGCAACCGCACGGCCTGTTGCTCGCGCTGCACGAGCCCGATCTGCGCATCGTCCAGGCGAGCGCCAACGTGCAGGCGCTGCTCGGCGTGCATGTCGATGGGCTGCTCAGGCAACCCGTGGCCGAGCTCGGCGGCGACCTTCAAGCCCGCGTTCGCGAGATCTGCGCGCAGACGGCCGATCTTACCGAGCCCGCGCCGTTGCGCTGCACGCTGCAAGCAGGCCGCGAAACCCGCGACTTCGAGGGCACGGTGCACCGAGTTGCGGGTGCCGACGGCAGCACCGCGTTGCTGGCAGAGATCGAGCCTGTGGGCGCGGCACACGTGCATGCCGAGACCGTCGACATTCCCGGCCCGCATCTGCGCGAACTGCTGGGCGCCGCGGTGCAGCGATTCAGCGCCGCCTCGGCGATCGGCACGTTGGCCGATGGCGTCGTGCGCTGCTTTCGCGACATGCTTGGCTACGACCGGGTCATGGTCTACATGTTCGACCCCGACGGCCACGGCAAGATCATTGCCGAGGCACGCGACCCGCGCCTCGATTCGCTGCTCGGCATGCAGTACCCCGCAACCGACATACCGCAGCGCGCGCGCGAGCTCTACCTGCGCAACCGGCTGCGCGTGCTGGTCGACGTGCATTGCGCGCCGTCGCCGCTGGTGCCTCGGCAGCTGCCCGGTGCAGGCGACGAACTCGACATGTCGATGTGCCATTTGCGCAGCATGTCGCCGCTGCACCTGCAGTACTTGAAGAACATGGGCGTCACCGCCACGCTCGTCGTCTCGCTGGTGCGCGAGGGCAAGCTGTGGGGCCTGATCGCCTGCCACCACTACGCGCCCCGCAACCTGCGATTCGCCGTGCGCGCCGCAGCCGATTTGCTCGCCGAGGTGGTCGCCACGCGCATCGCCGCGATCGAGCACTGCGCGCACGCGCAAGTCGCGATTCAGGTGCGGCGGCTCGAGCAAAGATTGGTCGAGGCCACGTCGACCGAGGGCGACTGGCGCCTCGCGCTGTTTCGCAACCCCGGCACGGTGCTCAAGCCGCTCGAGGCGACCGGCGCGGCGCTGTTCCACGATGGCGAACTGATGACGGCGGGCGAGACGCCCTCGACCGCCGAGCTGCGCGCTCTGATGCAATGGGTCGACGCGCAGCCGTTCGATGGGCTGTTCAACTGTTCATCGGTTGCGCGCGCGAACCCGTCGCTCGATTCGCTTACGCCGACCACCAGCGGCGTGCTCGCCGTGAAGCTCTCGGCCACGCGGCCCGATTACCTGATGTGGTTCCGCAAGGAGCAGTTGCTCAATGTCACCTGGGCCGGCGACCCTTCGAAACCGATGGTCGCGAACAACCCGATGGAGCTCTCGCCACGCAACTCGTTCGCGGCTTGGTCCGAGATCGTGCGCGGCACGGCGCTCCCATGGTCGAACAGCGAACTCGCGCTCGGCCGCGCCTTCGGTGCGTCGCTGGTCGACATCATCGTGCAGATCAATGCGGTGCGGCTGTTGATCGCCGAGCACCAGCTGGCGCAGATCCGCGCGACCATCGTCGCCTCCGCCGAACCGGTCGTGATCGGCGACGCGAGCTGCCGCGCGCTGTTCGCCAACCACGCGTTCGCCGCGATGCTGGGCCAGGCGCAGGCCACGCCGCTCGACAACCTGCCGGGGCTCTTCACGCAGCCCGAGCGCGTTGCCGACATGCTCGCCGCGCTCGGCCGCGAGCGCCGGCCCTGGCGCGGCGAACTCACGCTCGTGCTGGCGAACGGCGCCACGTTGCCGGTGGCGGTGCGCGCCGAGGTCGTCCCGGCACGCGACGGCTCGGTGCTCGGCTTCTTCCTGATCTTCGTCGACATGACCGACAGCCAGCGCGCCATCGAGGCACGCCGCCACCTCGAACGCTCGCTCTCGCAGGCGATCGACCCCGCACCGGCACATGCAGGGGCGCGAAGCGCGGGCGCGAGCGCGAGCGCGGGCGCGGGCGAGAAAGGCAATGTCATGGCGGTCATCCTCGCCAACGCCAGCTTGGCTGCGATGGACATTGCCGACAGCAGCAGCACCTCCGGCGTGGCGCCGCTGCTCGAAGAACTCGAAGTCTCGACCCGCCGCGCCGCACAGCTCTACGGTCACATCCGGCTGTTCGATTCGTAGCGCAGCAACAAAGACAAACGGCCTGCCCGGCCACCTACGTGACAGCGCTGCGACCGAGTGGCCGAAGTTGCTTTCTTGCTGACGGAATAGATGGGGCAAAACCTACTTCGAGGGTTCAATTCCCCCCGGCTCCGCCAACCATCAAGCAACCACGGAACCCAGGGCGGTCCCGAGCGAATACCGCCGAGCAGGCAGCGTGCGGGTTGCGCGGCCCCGTGCCGATACAACACGCACGCGAGCAAGCACACGTGCAGGCCGGCGAGCCGAATGCAGAGGCGAAGCTGCTGGAACTCGCTCCCTCGGCCGCAGGCAGGGCCGGCTTCTCGATGGAAATGAAATTCAGCGTCGGGAGTCGGTCTATCGGATCCGCATCGGCAGTGTGGCGAAACCACTGGCGGGGTACGACGCGCCGGTCGGCGGCCTGTCCGGGATCGGGTCGATTTGGGTCGTGCGCGCGAGCAGTTCCTCCATGTCCACGCGCATTTCCATGCGGGCCAGGGGAGCGCCGGGGCAGACGTGAATTCCCGCGCCGTAAAGCAGATTCGCGGCCTGATCACGGTCCAGGCGAAATGCACCCGGATCTTCGAACACGCGAGCATCCCGATTGGCAGAAGTCCAGAGCAGCGAAATCCGCTCGCCGGCCGCGATCGTTCGGTCGCCGATTTCCACCGCCTGAGTGGCGATGCGCCGGTTGGCCAGCAGCGGCCCGTGAATCCGCAGGATCTCTTCGATGGCGGCCGGCAGCAGCGACGACCCGGCGCGCAGCCTGCGCTGCAGATCGCCATGTTCCGAGAGGTGGTGGGCCAGGATCCCGATCGCTGCGGAAATCGTGCCGACCTCACCGACAGTCCAGTTGCGCAGGATGCTGACGATCTCTTCGTCGCGCAACGGTCGGTTCCTGACCCGTTGGCGCAGCAAGTCGGTGGTGATGTCGTTGCTTGCCTGTGCGCCGGCCGCACGTCGAACCTGCAGCATCTCGTCGACATAGCCTTCGAACTCGCGGGCGATCTTCGCCATGGCCGCCCGGTCCTCGGCAAAAGTCGCCTGGGTGATTGTTCTGTGTCCACAGCCGCAGCGGTTCGTGCATCGTCATCGGCCAGCCGAGAAAAGTGCATTGGACGCGCACCGCGAAGTGATGCGCAAACTCGGCGATGAGCTCGACCTCATGGCGCTCGAACAGCGCTTGGACGAGGTCCGCGGCGATGTCCCGAAATTGCGCCTCGAAGGCCTGCATCAGCTCCGGTCGAAAATAGGACTCGACGATGCGGCGGTACTCGGTGTGCTCCGGCGGGTCCATTCCGTCTGGAACCGACAAATGCCTGGACATGGCGTTGCTGAAGGTGTCGTGGTCGTTCAGAACGCGAACCACATCCTCGTGTCGAAACAAGGACCAGCCCAGAAACTCGCTGTAGGCGACCGGGCAGCGCTCGCGCATCTCGTCGCAGGCGGCAAGCTGATTGCGCAGGACAACATCGGATTTGACATCCCAATCCGGTTCAGGCCTCTCGTTATTGACCATTGCCATCACACCTCACATAACCTCACTTAACCTCGCTCAGCCACACTGACCGACATCGCCGCATGCGGTGCAGAAGTCGCACCCGTCTTTGTGGATCACGGTCGCATTGCCGCATTCGAGGCACACCTTGCCGGCCATGACGGCGCCACGCGTGACCGGATCGTTCGATGCTTCGAGCACGCCCATGTCGCGCAACGGAAAGCCGTGTTCGTCGAGCACGCCCAGCATCGCGTAGCGGTGAATGATCAAGCGCGCCATGTAGGCCACGGTCGACGGCCAGGTCTGCTGGCGGCGCTCGCCGTGCGGCAACCCCGGCACGAAGGCCATGAAGTGACCGAGCGGTTCGGCGTAGTTCAGCAGCTTGCGCAACTTCATGCCGATCCAGGCCGGGTCGATGACACGCATGTCGAGCGAAAGCAGGCGCGCCAAGCCATCGAGCGCGCGCGGGTAATTGCCCGAGAAGCCGACCGCACAGGGCCGCGTCACGGTGGCGCGGTCGGAGCCGGCGCCCGGGCCGGGCAAGGTGACTTCCTTCAGCGTCAGCGTGAACTGTTCGCCGGTGGCGGGGTTGTCGATGTCGACCGCCCAGGCCAGCGTGCCCGACGGGCCGGTGAGCGGCTCGGTGATGGAGAACATCGCGTCCATCACCGGCGTCGGGCCGACGCGCCCGAGATGCGGCAGCGCCTTCAATTGCTCGCAGCGCCAGCGGATCACCGCAGCCGTGGCGGCTACCACCCCGGGAAACAAGCGCCGTTCACCGTGCGGCGGAAAAGGCATTTCAAAGGCACGCTCTTCGGCCACGGTGGCGAGTGCATCGAGCTTGAGCTGCAGCCAGGCCGGGTCGTTGGCCCGCAGGTCCATCGACAGCGTCTTGGCCAGGGCACCCAACCCCCGCGGCTGCTCGGCGCCGTTGACCCAGACCTCGAACGGTTGCGAAGGCCCGCCATCGGGCGCCGCCAGTTCACCGACGAACAGCGCGAAGTCACCGAATGGGTGATGGACCATGAAGGTCCAGGCCGGGTTGCCCGACGGCAGCTCCGGCCGACCCGGCCAGCGCAGCGACGACAGCACCGGCACAGGCAGCCGGTCGAGCGCCAGGCGCCGGTTCGCATCGTCGATGCGCAGTGGCGCCGCGGGCTCGGCCCCGGCCACCGGCGTGACGCTCAGCACGGAGCCGAGCACGCTGTTCGGCCGGTAGGTCGCCAGGCCCTTCAGACCCGACTGCCAGGCCTCGAGGTAGAGGTGCTGGAAGTCGGCATACGGATAATCGGCCGGCACGTTCACAGTCTTGGAGATGGCCGTGTCGATGCATGGCGCGACCGCTGCGACCATCGCCTCATGGGCTTGCGCGCTCATCTCGAGCGCCGTGACGAAAGCCGGTGTGAGCGCAGCGGCCGTGCCCTTGAGGTGCCGATAGAGACGCCACGCGTGGTCCTCGACCGCGTATTCCTTGAAGCCGCCATCGGGCATGCGCTTCTTGCGCGTGTAGCGCCAGCTGAAGGCCGGCTCGATGCCGTTGCTGGCGTTGTCGGCGAAGGCCAGGCTGATGGTGCCGGTCGGCGCGATCGACAGCAGGTGCGAGTTGCGCAGGCCGTGCGCGCGGATGCGGTCGCGCAGCGCTTGCGGCAAGCGCGAGGCGAAGGTCTCGCCCGTCAGGTATAGGTCGGCGTTGAAGAGCGCAAAGGCGCCGCGCTCTTTCGCCAGTTCGACAGACGCTCCGTAGGCCGCATCACGCATCGACTCGGTGATGCGGCGCGCCATCGCACGTGCGGGCTCGGTGTCGTAGCGCAGGTTGAGCATCACCAGCGCGTCGCCCAGGCCGGTGAAGCCGAGGCCGATGCGGCGCTTGCTGCGCGCTTCTTCCTGTTGTTGCGGCAGCGGCCACACGGTCACGTCGAGCACGTTGTCGAGCATTCGCGTGGCCACGCGCGCCACTGCCGCGAAGGCGGCCTCGTCGAAATGCGCAGCGCTCTCGAACGGCTCGCGCACGAAACGGGTGAGGTCGATCGAGCCGAGGCAGCAGCAGCCGTAGGGCGGCAGCGGCTGCTCGGCGCACGGGTTGGTCGCCGAGATGCTTTCGCAGTACGACAGGTTGTTGTCGCGGTTGATGTGGTCGAGGAACAGCACGCCGGGCTCGGCATGGTCGTAGGTGGACCGCATGATCTGGTCCCACAGCTCGCGCGCCGGCCGGCGGCGGTAGACCCAGAGGCCTCCCTCCGAAGCACCCTCCTGGTAAGCGCCCGCGTCCTTTTGGGCTACGCCGGGCTCGGCGCGGTGCACGAGCTTGACCTCGGTGCCCTCCTGCACGGCCTGCATGAATGCATCGGTCACGCCGACCGAAAGATTGAAGTTCTTCAGGTCGCCGCTGTCTTTGGCGCGGATGAACTCCTCGATGTCGGGGTGGTCGCAGCGCAGCACGCCCATCTGCGCGCCACGGCGCGCGCCGGCCGACTCCACCGTCTCGCACGAGCGGTCGAAGACACGCATGTAGCTGACCGGCCCGGAGGCGCTGCTCTGCGTGCTGCCGACCCACGCGCCGCGCGGGCGAATGCGCGAAAAGTCGTAGCCCACGCCACCACCGCGGCGCATCGTCTCGGCCGCTTCGGTCAGGGCGGTGTAGATGCCCGGGTGCCCGTCTTCCACTTGCGAAATCGAATCGCCCACCGGCTGCACAAAGCAGTTGATGAGCGTGGCCGACAGTTCGGTGCCCGCGGCCGACTGGATGCGACCGGCCGGTATGAAACCGGCGCGCAGCGCCTCAGCGAAACGCGCCTCCCACTGTGCTCGTTGCGCCGGCACTTCGGCCTGTGCCAGGGCACGCGCGACGCGCTGGTTCACGGCCTCGATCGAGGTTTCGTGCCCCTTCGCGTACTTTTCGAGCAAGACTTCGGTGCTGATGTCTTGCGCGGGAAGGTTTTGCAATGTCGGTGCGGTCGTTTGTTCGGTGGTGTTCATGAAAGAGTGATTCGTTGGTTGTGTCTTCGCGTCGATGACTTAGGCGCTGCGTGTCAACAATCGTTGCATCAGTTTGTGCACGCCGAGGATGTTCTCGCCGAATGGCAACGTCCCGACGCCGCGAAAGAAAAGCCCCTTCTTCACGTCGCCTCGCAATGCCGCGCCGAGTTGCTTGTCGATGCAAAACTGCCCCCAGCCCGCGAGGCCGTCGCGCAAACCGCATTGCGCCAGGCAGTCGAACGCGAGCGTGCAACGCGGCTTCACGTGGGCCAAGTTTTTGAGTCTGGCCTCGACTGCGAGGTAGTTTCGCAGCCACGGGGTCAGCACCGCGCGCCGGCAGGCCGGCCACACTGGTGAACTCGACCAGGTCTTCGTCGTGCGCCTGCGCGAGCACACGCTTGAATTCGGCGTGCGCGTCGCACTCCAGCGTCACCGCGAACGGCGTGCCGAGTTGAACGCCGGCCGCGCCGAGGGCCTGCAAGCGGGCGATGTCTTCGAAACGGCGGATGCCGCCCGCCGCGATCAGCGGTACCTCGCGCTCGATACCCGCCGCGCGCAAGAACCCGATGACCTGCGGAATGACGTTCTCGAAGTCGAATCGCGGGTCGTTCAGGTCGGCCACTTTCGCCGCCCCGAGGTGCCCGCCGGACAGGCGCGGGTGTTCGATCACGAGCGCATCGGGCAACCGCTTCTTGCGCTCTCATTTACGCACCACGAGTTGCACGCCGCGCGCGTCGGACAAGATCGGCACCAGCAAGGCCGCCGGCAGTGGTGCTCGGTCTGGCCGCGGCGCTGCAATTGCATCGGCTGCTGACCTGGCAGCCGCTCATCACGCGCAGCCGCCCGATCCTCTGGGTGCTGCATGCCGCTTACGCCTGGATTCCGATCGGTCTTGCGCTGCTCGCGCTTTCGGAGCTCGGGCTGCTGGGCGTGTCGGCTGGCGTTCATGCGCTCGCCGTGGGTGCCACAGGCGGCCTGGTCATCGGCATGATCACGCGGACGGCTCGCGGCCACACCGGCCGGCCGCTGCGCGTCTCGAAGGCCGAGGTCGCCGCCTACGGGCTGGTGCTGGCAGCCGCGCTGCTGCGCACAGGGGTGCCGCTGCTCGCACCGCACGGCCTGTCGTACGCGGCGCCTCTGGTCGCTGCGGCCGTGGCCTGGAGCAGCGCATTCGCCATCTACCTGTGGGTCTTCACGCCGTGGCTGATGCGCACGCGGCTCGATGGCAAGGACGGTTGACACGAATCGGCGGCATCACAGCCACGGCCGAAAGAACACAATCAAATGCGGTCGCGCCCAAGCGGATCGCTCACGGAGACCCCATGGCACTGCCACACGCTCGACCCCTCGATGTCATCGACGTCCGACCTCTCGGTGCCGGGCTGCGCGATGCGGTGACCACCAGCCTGCTCAAGACGCAGGCACTCCAGCTCATGCACCTGGTGTTGCCAGCGGGGCAGGGCCTGCCGGAACACAGCGTGCCGGGCGCCATCACCGTGCATTGCCTCGAGGGCGATACCGTTGTCACGACACCTTCGCGCACCTGCAACCTGAGCGCTGGTCAACTCGTCGTGCTCGATGGCGGAGAGCCCCACGCATTGAAAGCCACACTCGATTCGACGCTGTTGGTCACCGTGCTGCTGCACACCCGATGACCGGCCCGATCCCTGAACGAAAGTCTGCCATGTCCATCACGAACTTCGACGACCTCTTGCGCTCGGCGCGTGCGCAGCCCGAGCCGCAGCGTTTGCTGTTCGTCTTCGCGACCGCAGGTGTGCCCGACGACGCCACCACCCAAGAGCGCGCACGTTTCGAGGCGGGCCGAGGCGGCACGCTCACACCGCTGATGTGCGTCGACAAAGCGCCCGAAGACCTGGCCTCGTTCGACGCGCTGCTCGAAGAATCGCGCCGGCTTGATTACGCCTGGGACATCGTGTTCGTCGCCGCGCTCGCTGGCACCGACGATGCCCGCCCGACCTCGCTGCAGGCTGAAGCGCCGTTGCAGCGCATGGTCGAGTCGATCAAATCGGGCAGCATCGGCGGCTTCATCCCGTTCGACGCGAAGGGCCAGCCGGTGCAGTTCAGCTGAGCGTCGCCAGCGCTCACCGCACTCTTAAAACAGGCCCAGGCTGGCCGACCGGGTGACTGCCACGGCAACGATGTAGCCCACGCTCAGCATCGCGGCCACAAACGCGATGCGCTGCCGGCGTGGCGGTACATCCTTCGCCAGCGCCACGCGGCCCAGGGCGACATAGGCGAACAGCGCCAGCACCTTGGCCGTGAGCCAGGCTTGCGCGATCGGATACTGCCCACTCATCACCGCCAACGTGACCGCGGCGCCCAGCAGCACCGTGTCGTTCGGGTGCGGTGCGATCCGCAACCAGCGCCAGCGCCGCCAGTCGACCTTTCCCACCTGCATCGCACCGCGCGCCGCGAACAGGCCGATGCTGGTGCCGGCGCACGCGATGTGCACGGCGCGGACGTTCAGGTACTCCATCGCCTTCTCGTCATGGCGTCATGGCGTCATGG
>JANLUW010000458.1:0-3487 GCA_031363645.1 Rhizobacter sp.
CGTCAGCTCGTCGGACACCGCACCCGCGCATTTGCGCAACTGATCGAGCACTTGCGCGACAGCTTCGCTCTCGGGGTGCAGGTCGTTCGGCATCAAGTCGCGCAATGCAGTCTGCGCCGGCGCGAGCACATCGCTCGCAAACCGGCCGTGGCTGAGTTCGAGTTTGGCGACGTACTCGGTCAGGCCCTTGACCTGGAACGCGATCGAGCGCGGGTTGTTTTCGTCGCGCATCAGGATGTCGAGCACCGGCAGCCACTCGGGCGCGGCGAGGTAGCGCCCGCGGTAAGTGCCGGTCGAATCGGTGAGCTCGAGCAGCCAGTCGAGGTTGTGCGCAGCGCCGTCGGTTGTCGCGACCTGCAGCGTCGCGCACAGGTGCGAGAGCCGCTCGAGGCGACGGCCGATCGAAAGAAATCGCCAGCCGGAACTGCGCGTCATGCCATCGAGCACATAGCCCGAAAGCGTCATCATCGACGTGACCGCGCGGTCGAGCCAGCTCAAAGCCAACGGCAGCGCCGCACCACGCTGGAACACCGGGTCGGCGGCGAGTTGATTCAGCGTGCGCCAGTTGTCGGCCGACATGCGGTCGCGCAGGTTGAACGCGGTGCGCGAGAGCAGGCGCAGCCGGTTCGCGAGCGCTTCGTCAGGGTGGGTGGCGGCGCGCAGCAGCGCGACGCTGGCATTGTCGGTGTCGTCGATCAGCCCGAGCTTGTGGGCGAGCACGATGGCCGGCGCGATGCCGTCGGACGGCTCGGCCGCGTGGTCGAGCACACCGGCGATCGCGACGCGCAGCACGCGCACCGCGCTGTCGCAGCGCTCACCGTAGCGGCCGTACCAGAACAGGTTTTCGGCCGCGCGCGAAGGCAGGTTGCCGCGCGAGCCGATGAGGTCTTCGGGCTTGACGGTGGTCGAGAGCAGCGAGAACGACGCGTTGACCGGCGCGCGCGAAAGCACCCAAGTGTCTTTCGAGCGCCCGCCGCGCTGCATTGCGATCACGCGCGAATCGCCGTCGACCGCCACGCGCGTGAGCCCGCCGGGCATCACGCGATAGCCGTTCGGCGTCGCGACCGCGAACACGCGCAGGCCGACGGCTCGCGGCGCGAGCGTCTCCGAACCTCCTCGCGGCGCGAGCGTGTCGGTCTTGGCGACGCCACGCTCCAGCACCGGCGCCAGCGACACATGCACCCACTCCTGCGCCACGTAACGCTGCGGCCGCGCCGCGACCTTCGCGCGCAGCAGCACGCGCTCGTCGAGCGTGAGGTCGGCGCCGAAAATCGCCGGCTCGCGCACCGAGCGTTCGAGTGGCTTGATCAGCAGCTTGTCGAGGCGCTTCCAGGCGTCGTCGAACGCGGCCGGCTCGCCGAGCCACCAGGTCGCGATCGACGGCAACTTCAGCGGCTCGCCGAGCAACTGCGCCGAGAGCTTGGGCAGGTAGCCGAGCAGCGCGCCGGATTCGATCACGCCCGAGCCGAGCGCGTTGCCGACGAACACGCTGCCGCGGCGCACGCAGTCGGTCAGACCGGCAACGCCGAGGGCGGAGTCGGAGCGCAACTCGAGCGGGTCGCAGTAGTCGTCGTCCTGGCGGCGCAGGATCGCGTGAACGCGCTTCAAGCCGTCGACCGTCTTCATCCAGACGCAGCCGCTGCGCACCGTCAAGTCACTGCCTTCGACGAGCGCGAAGCCGAGGTAGCGCGCCAGCAGCGCGTGCTCGAAATAGGTTTCGTTGTACGGGCCGGGCGTGAGCAGTACGGCCAGCGGTGGGCCCTCACCGGCAGCCGGCTTCGGCGCCCAGTGCAACAAGGAATCGCGCACGCCGGCGAAGTACGAGGCGAGGTGCTGCACGTTCAGGTCAGCGAACATTTGTGGGAACACGCGTGACACGACCAGCCGATTTTCGAGCGCGTAACCCGCACCGGATGGCGCCTGCGTCCGGTCGTTGACGACCCACCAGCTGCCGTCGGGCGCGCGCGCCAGATCAGCGGCGTACTGGAACAGGTGCACGCCGCCCGCCGGCCGCACGCCTTTAAGCGGGTGCAAAAAGCCGCTGTGGCCGAAGACCACCGGCGCAGGAATGGCGCCGCTGCGCAGCAGCGTTTGCGGGCCGTAGATGTCGGCCAGCACGCGGTTGAGCAACTCGGCGCGCTGCGCGATGCCGGCTTCGATGGTTTCCCACTCGCCGGCCGCGAGCAGCAGCGGCAACGGGTCGACCTCCCAAGGCCGGTCTGCGCCTTTCGGGTCGGCGTAGACGTTGTACGTGATGCCGTTCTCGCGGATCTCGCGCTCCATCAACGAGAGCGTGTCGCCGATCTCCGTGCCCTCGCGTGCGGCCAGCGCTCGCAGGAAGGCATCCCAGTGCGCACGTGGCACGCCCGCTGACGCCAGCATCTCGTCGAAGCGGCTGTCGGGGACGGCGTAGGCGTCGAGCAGGTCGCTCAGCATCGGGGAAGACGAATCAGGGGTCACGGCGCGCATTGTCGCGTGCCATGACGATCGGTCAGCCCCGCGCCCGTCGCAGGTCCAATGTGAACGGGAAGTTCGGATTGCGCTCTTCCTTCGGTGCCGCCATGTAGCCGGGCGTGTGGCCGGTGCGGAAGAAGCGTGCGAGGCGCCGTGCTTCGGCCTCGAGCATGTTGACCGGGAAGGTGTCGTAGCTGCGACCGCCCGGGTGGGCAACGTGGTACTGGCAGCCGCCCATCGAGCGGTGCATCCAGGTGTCGAGCAAATCGAACGTGAGCGGCGCGTGCACGTCGATGCTCGGGTGCAACGCCGACGGCGGGTTCCACGCGCGGTAGCGCACCGCACCGACGAACTCGCCGACCTTGCCGGTCGGCTGCAACGGGATCGGGCGGCCGTTGCAGGTCAGCACATGGCGGTCGCCGACCAGACCCGTCGCACGCACTTGAATGCGCTCGATCGACGAATCGACGAAGCGCGCCGTGCCGCCGACCGCGCCCTCTTCGCCCATCACATGCCACGGCTCCAGCGCGAGGCGCAACTCGACCTTGACGCCCATCGCCGCGAAATCGCCCAGTCGCGGGAATCGGAAGTTCAGGTGCGGCGAAAACCAGTCGAGCTCGACCGGGTAGCCGGCGGCGTTCAACTCCTCACACACGTCCGACAGGTCTTGCCAAATAAAGTGCGGCAGCATGAAGCGGTCGTGCAGCTCGGTGCCCCAGCGCTTCAGGCGCTCGGGGCGGTACGGATCCTGCCAGAAGCGTGAGACGAGCGCGCGCATCAGCAACTGTTGCGTGAGGCTCATGCGGGCGTGCGGCGGCATTTCGAAGGCGCGCATCTCGAGCAGGCCGAGGCGACCGGTCGGGCCATCGGGCGAGTACATCTTGTCGATGCAGAACTCGGCGCGGTGGGTATTGCCGCTCACGTCGATCAACAGGTTACGCATCAGCCGGTCGACGAGCCACGGCGGCACGTGGCCTTGGCCCTCGGTGATGCGCTTCAGTTCGGCGAACGCGATCTCGATCTCGTAGACCGA
>JANLUW010000540.1:0-2655 GCA_031363645.1 Rhizobacter sp.
CGGCCGCAAGATCATCTACTTTTATTGGGCCGGCGCCGGCAACCCGCTGAAGATCGCCGAAATGGACCTGAAGCGCTACAACATCGAGATCGCCGCCGGCGGCAACATCCTGCCGGCGATGGTGGCCTACAAGCCGTATGCCGGCATGGAAGGCGCGACCTACTACTACTTCGGCCTGCCGAAAAACCCAGTCAACGAATGGCTCGTCGCAAACCACTACAAGCTGTACAAAACGCCGCCTGATTTCTTCACGGCAGGTGGCATGAGCGCCGGCATCGCGATCGTCGAGGCGCTGAAGAAAACGGCGGGCGACACGAACACCGAGAAGCTGATCAAGACGATGGAAGGCATGAGTTTCGAGTCGCCGAAGGGCAAGATGACTTTCCGCAAGGAAGACCACCAGGCGATGCAGTCGATGTTCCACACGCGCATCAAGAACGACCCGGCGTTCGCGTGGGGCGTGCCCGAGCTGGTGCGCGAGATCAAGCCGGACGAGATGAACGTGCCGATCAAAAACAAGCGTTGATCGACGACGCGCGCACGACGATCGCCATGCTCGAAACCCGAGACCTCACCATTCGATTTGGCGGCCACGTGGCCGTCGACCACGTCTCGTGCGCGTTTCAGCCCGGTACGCTGACGGCGATCGTCGGGCCGAACGGCGCGGGCAAGACGACCTACTTCAACCTGATCTCGGGCCAGCTGCGCGCGAGCGCGGGATCGGTCTGGCTCGACGGCATCGACATCACCGCCGAGCCAGTCTCGCAGCGCACGCACCGCGGGCTCGGCCGCGCGTTCCAGCTGACGCAACTGTTCCCGAACCTGAGCGTGATCGAGAACGTACGGCTCGCGGTGCAGTCGCGCCGACACGAAGGCCTGAGCCTGCTCACGGTCTGGCTCGACCGGCGCGAAACGTTGGCGCGTGCACGCGAACTCGTCGATCGCGTGCGGCTCGGCGACCGCACCGATGCGGCCGCGAGCAGCCTGCCGCACGGCGACCAGCGCAAGCTCGAAGTCGCGATGCTGATGGCGCTGGAGCCGAGCGTCTACATGTTCGACGAGCCGACGGCAGGCATGAGCGCGGGCGACGTGCCGGTGATCCTCGACCTGATCCGCGCATTGAAGCGCGAGGCGAACAAGACCATCCTGCTGGTCGAGCACAAGATGGACGTGGTGCGCGAGCTCGCCGACCGCATCATCGTGCTGCACAACGGGCAGTTGGTGGCCGATGGCGAGCCGGCCGCCGTGATCGCTTCGCCGATCGTGCAGCAGGCTTATCTCGGCATCGTGCCGGAAGAGGTGGCGGCATGACCCCGCTGTTGCAGCTGCAAGGCGTGCACACGCACATCGGCGCCCACCACATCCTTCACGGCGTCGACTTCGAGGTGCCGTCGGGGCAGGTCACGGTGCTGCTCGGTCGCAACGGCGCCGGCAAGACGACCACGCTGCGAACCATCATGGGTTTGTGGGCCGCCTCGCAAGGCGCGGTCAGGTTCGACTGCGTGCAGATCGGCGGCCCGGGCGGCCAGTCGCTCACGCCCGACATCGTGCAGCGCGGCATCGCCTACGTGCCCGAGAACATGGGCATCTTCGCCGACCTCAGCGTTGCCGAAAACATGCTGCTCGCGGCGCGCGACGCACGCACGATCGACCGGCTCGACACGGCCCGGCTCGAATGGCTGTTCGGCCTGTTTCCAGCCTTAAAAAAGTTCTGGCTGTATCCGGCCGGCAAGCTTTCGGGCGGGCAAAAGCAAATGCTCAGCGTGGCGCGTGCGATGGTCGAGCCGCGCCGCCTTTTGCTGATCGACGAGCCGAGCAAAGGCCTCGCGCCGGCCATCGTGCAGAACCTGATCGCCGCGCTGCGTGAGCTCAAGCGCACCGACACGACCGTGTTGCTGGTCGAGCAGAACTTCGGGGTGGCCAAGGCGCTCGGTGATTTCGTCGCGGTGATGGACGACGGTCGTGTCGTGCACCGCGGGCCGATGGCCGAACTCGCCGATGACGACGCGCTGCAACACCGGTTGCTCGGCCTCTCACTGGCGGCGCATCGATGAACACCGCGACTCTCCCCAACACCACCGCCAGCGAGCCGATCCCGAAGTCGCGTTTCGACATCAAGCCGGTTGGGATCGTGCTGATCCTCATGCTCGCCGCGTGGCCGCTGGTCGGCTCCACCTCGACCTGGCTCACGCTGACGATCGCCGGCCTGGCGATGGGCATGATCGTGTTCATCACTGCCTCGGGCCTGACGCTCGTGTTCGGCCTGATGGACGTGCTCAACTTCGGCCACAGCGTGTTCATCACGCTCGGCGCCTACGTCGCCGTCAGCGTGTTCGGCGCGATGAGCGGCTTCACGGTAGCGGCCAGCCTCGCGGCCAACCTCGTCGCCGTGTTCGTGGCGATGCTCGCGGCGATGGCGCTCGGCGGCGCGCTCGGCCTCGGCTTCGAGCGCGTGATCGTGCGGCCGGTCTACGGCCAGCACCTGAAGCAAATCCTCGTGACGATCGGCGGCGCAATCATCGGCGAGGAGTTGATCAAGGTGGTCTGGGGCCCGGCGCAAACGGCGCTGCCACTGCCCGAGGCGCTGCGTGGCGCGATCTCGATCGGTGACGTGACGATCGACCGCTTTCGCCTCGTCGCCGTCGTCGTCGGTGG
>JANLUW010000553.1:0-5373 GCA_031363645.1 Rhizobacter sp.
TGCCGCATCAACGCGCTGCGCAGCGCCTCGACCCACATCAGCCCCGAAGCCGACCGCACCAAGAAGCTGCTGATGCACAAGGAAGAGATCAAGCGGCTGGTCGGCAAGGTCGAGCAAAAAGGCTTCACGCTGGTGCCGCTGAACCTGCACTTCAAAGGCAGCCACGTGAAGGCCGAGATCGCGCTCGCCAAGGGCAAGGCCGAGCACGACAAGCGCAACACCGTGAAGGAGCGCGACTGGGAGCGCGAGAAGGGCCGGTTGATGCGGCACAAGGTTTCATCCAAACCCGGCCGTGGCTGACACCGCCTCACCGCTGCGCGAGATCGCCGACCTGCCCGGCCCGCGCGGCTGGCCGATCGTCGGCAACCTGTTCCAGATTGAGCGCGATCAACTGCATCGCAACGTCGAAGCCTGGCACCGCGAGTTCGGCCCGGTGTTCCGCTTCAACCTCGGGCGGCGCACGCTGCTCGGGCTGGCCGACCACGAGGCCATCGCCACCGCGCTGCGCGACCGGCCCGACGGCTTTCGGCGCACCCGCCCGCTGGAGGCGATCGGCAAAGAAATGGGGCTGACCGCAGGCGTCTTCGCCGCCAACGGCGAGGCCTGGAAGAACCAGCGGCGCATGGTGATGGCGGGCTTCGACCCAACCCATGTGAAGGCTTATTTTTCATCGCTGCTGACGGTCACGCAACGGCTGCGCAAGCGCTGGCAACCTGCGGCAGCCGCGGGCACGGCGCTGGCGCTGCAGCCCGAGCTGATGCGCTTCACGGTCGACGCGATCGCGGGGCTCGCGTTCGGCGCCGACATCAACACGCTCGAATCCGATGACGACGTGATCCAGCGCCACCTCGACAAGATTTTTCCGGCGCTGTTCAAGCGCATCTTTTCGTTCTTCCCGCTGTGGCGTTATGTGCGGCTGCCGGCCGACCGTCAGCTCGAACGCAGCATCGTGGCGGTCAACATTGCGATCGCGGGCTTTATCGACGACGCACGCGCCAGGCTCGCAACCGACCCGACACGCCGCGCGCACCCGCCCAATCTGCTCGAAGCGATGATCGTCGCGGCCGACGCCGGCGGTAGCGGTGTCACCGATACCGAGGTCGCTGGCAACGTGATGACGATGCTGCTCGCCGGTGAAGACACGACCGCGAACACGCTGGCGTGGATGATTTACCTGCTGCACGGTCACACGGCCGCGCTGCAGCGCGCACGAGCCGAGGTGCGCGCGCTGGCGACCGACTCCGCCGCCTTCACGACCGAGCAGATGGCCAGCCTCGACTACCTCGAAGCCTGCGCCCACGAGACGATGCGGCTCAAGCCGGTTGCGCCGTTCCAGGTGATCGAGTCGCTGCGCGACACGGTAATCGCCGGTGTGCGCGTGCCCGCCGGCACCGGCGTGTGGTGCGTGATGCGCAGCGACAGCGTCGACGCGCGGTACTTTTCGAACCCCGAGGCGTTCGAGCCGCAGCGTTGGCTCGATGGGGGCGAGGCGAGCGCGGGCCACGCCGCAAGTTCGGCCAAGCGCGTGTCGATGCCGTTCGGCGGTGGCCCGCGCGTGTGCCCGGGCCGCTACCTCGCGCTGCTCGAAATCAAGATGGCGATCGCGATGCTGCTGACGCACTTCGACATTGTCGATGTCACCACGCCCGACGGAGGCGAGGCGCGCGAGCACATGGCGTTCACGATGGCGCCGCTCGGGCTGAAGATAACGCTGCGCCAGCGCGCGTAACGCAGCCCGCTGCGGCTCAGCAGTCGAGCGCGGCCAGCGCCTGCTGCGAATCGGCAATCAAATCATCGACGGCTTCGAGGCCGAGCGAGAAGCGGACCAGCGTGCCACGCCACGGCGCCTGCTTGCGCATCGTCGACAAGTCATAGGGCACGACAAGGCTGACCGGTCCGGCCCACGAGAAGCCGATTTTGAATAGCGCCAGCGCGTCGACGAAGGCATCGACCTGGTGCGTGCCGTAGCGCGCGTCGAACACGACCGAGAACAGCCCTGCAGCCTTCGTGCACAGCGCCCGCCAATGCGCATGGCCGGGCGAGCCGCTGAACGCGGGGTGCAGCACGTGAGACACTTCGGGCCGTTGCGCCCACCACTGCGCGAGCGCGCGCCCGGCGCGGTCGCCCGCGTCGTAGCGGAGCGCCATGCTCGGCAGCCCGCGCAACACGGCCTCGGCATCGTTCGCGCCCACGCCCCAACCCATGCGCATGTGGGCGGCATTGAGCCGAAGGTGCAACGCAGCGTCGCGCGTGGTCACCGAGCCCATCAACACGTCGCCACCACCCGAGGGGTACTTGGTCAGCGCGTGCGCCGACACGTCAACCCCGAGCGCACCGTCACCGTTGCCTTCGAGCGCGAACGGGTTGAACGCGAGCCCTGCACCCCAAGTGTTGTCGAGCGCCACCAGCGCGCCCTTCGAACGCGCGGCGCGCACGAGGTTGGGCACATCGGGGAACTCCATCGTCACCGAACCGGGCGGCTCGATCCAAACCAGCTTCGTTTGCGGCGTGACGCTCGCGGCGAGCACGTTCGCATCCATGGGGTCGTAGAAGCGGTGTGTGATGCCCCAGCCGGCGAGCTCGTGGCGCGCGAGGTCCTTGTTCGGGTTGTAGGCGTTGTCGGGGATCAGTACCTCGTCGCCGGTGCGCAGCAGCGCGATGTCGGTCAGCGCGATCGACGCGAGGCCGCTCGGCACCAGCAGCGTGTGCTGGCCGCCTTCGAGCGTGGCGATGCGTTCTTCGAGGGTGAACGTGGTCGGCGTGCCGTGCAGGCCGTAGGTGTAGCCGGCTTTCTCTTTCCAGTTGCGCGCGCGCATTGCCGCGACGTTCGGGAACATCACGGTCGAGGCCTTGAACACGCCGGGCTGTGGGGCCTCGAAACCTGCGGGCGGTTGGTAGTCGTGGTGGATCAGTCGGGTGGCCATGTCGGTGTCGCGGTCGGTCATCGGGTTCTCGTCGGTGCGGGGGTTGGAGCAGTTCAGGGATCGCTTCACGCCAGCGGCTTCAAGGCCGCGAACAGGCTCGGCAGCAGTTCGGTCACGGTCGGGTGAATGAACATCGTGCGCGTGATGCGCGTGTATGGCAGGTCGGCGGCCATCGCGAGCAGCAGCAGCTGTACGACCTCGTCGGCCTCGATGCCGAACAACGCAGCGCCGAGGATTCGTTCGCTCTGCGCATCGACCAGCACCTTCATGAAGCCGGTCGTCTCGCCGCGCTCGCGCGCCCGGCCGACGCGCGCCATCGGCAAGCGCGCGACGAGCGCGGCGCGGCCGCTCGCGCGCACCTCCGCCTCGCTCATGCCGATGCGGCCGAGCGGCGGGTCGGTGTAAAGCGCGTACGCGCTGATGCGGTCGGAAACGCGCCGCGCGCCACCATCGAGCAGATTTGCGGCGACAACCTCGAAGTCGTTGTACGAGGTGTGCGTGAACGCGCCCCGGCCGTTCACGTCGCCGAGCGCCCAGACGCCGGGCACGCCGGTGCGCAACTCGTCGTCGACGACGATGAAGCCGCGAGCATCTGTCGCGATGCCGGCCGCCTTCAACCCGAGGCCGTCGGTGTTGGGCCGGCGGCCGACCGCGAGCAGCAGGTGGCTGCCGGTGACCGATTGCGCGGCGCCGCCGGCACCGAAGGCCACGCGCACTTGATCGGCTTCGCGCGTTATCGCGAGGTTGTCGGCGTCGACGTACACGGTGATGCCCTCGCCTTCGAGCATCGCGCGAACCGCCCCGGACACATCGGCATCTTCACGCCCGATCAACCGCGGGCCGGCCTCGATCACCGTGACCCGGCTGCCGAAGCGCCGGTACATCTGCGCGAACTCCAGCCCGATGTAGCTGCCGCCGAGGATGACCAAATGCGTGGGCAAAAAGTCGACCGCCATCATCGAGGTGTTGGTCAGGTACGGCACGCTCGAGATGCCGGGCCAGTCGGGCACGCTCGGCCGGCCGCCGACGTTGATGAAGATTTTCGGCGCGCTCAGTTCGCCGTCGCCGACGCGCACCGTGTTCGGGCCGGTGAAGCGCGCTTCGCCACGGATGTTCGTCAGCGTCTTGATGCCGCCGAGCCAGTCGGTGAGGCTGGCGACGGACAGATTGACGACCTCGTCCTTGCGCGCCTTGACAGCGCGCATGTCGACGCTCACGTCGCCCGCCTGCACACCGTATTTGCCCGCATGCCGCGCGACATGCGCGACGCGCGCGCTCGCGACCAGCGTCTTCGTCGGTATGCAACCATCGTTGACGCAAGTGCCGCCCAAGTGCTCGCGCTCGACCAACGCGACCGCCATGCCGCGCTCGGCAAAACGTGCTGCGAGAGGCGGCCCGGCTTGCCCGGCACCGATGACGATCACATCGAAGTTTTTTTGCATCGCGGCACCTGTGAGTGAAGCCGCCGACTCTGCGCGCGCTTGCGCGAACTCAGATCGGCACGCCGATCAAGTCATGGCCTTGCGTGCCGACGATCTTCGCGCGCGTGAACTCGCCGACGCGGAGGACCTTCGAGGCCTTCTCGGGCGGCAGCAGCTTCACGCTGCCGTCGATCTCGGGCGCATCGGCATACGAGCGGCCGACTCCGCCTTTGCGGCCGAGCGCCGGTGCCGAATCGATCAGCACCTGCATCGTCGCGCCGACGCGTTTGGCGAGCTTGGCGGCCGAGACCGCCTCGGCCACGGCCATGAAGCGCGCGCGGCGCTCTTCACGCAACTCGATCGGCAGCATGCCGGGCAAATCGTTCGCCGTCGCTCCGCTCACGGCCGAGTAAGCGAACGCGCCGGCACGGTCGATCTGTGCTTCGCCCATGAAATCGAGCAGGTGCTCGAACTCGCCCTCGGTCTCGCCCGGAAAGCCGGCGATGAAGGTGCTGCGGATCACGATCTCGGGGCAGGCCTCGCGCCAGCGCTGCAGCCGTTCCAGATTCTTCTCACCATTGGCCGGCCGCTTCATGCGCTTGAGCACATCGGGATGCGAATGCTGGAACGGCACATCGAGGTACGGCAAGATGCCCCCACTCGCCATCAGCGGCAATATTTGGTCGACATGCGGGTACGGGTAGACGTAGTGCAGCCGCACCCAGGCGCCATGCCTTGCGGCCAACTCGGCGAGCTTTTCGCAGAGATCGGTCATGTGGGTCTTGACCGGGCGGCCGTCCCAGAAGCCGGTGCGGAACTTCACATCGACGCCGTAGGCGCTCGTGTCCTGGCTGATCACCAGCAATTCCTTCACGCCGGCTTCAAACAGCCGCTGCGCTTCGACGAGCACATCGCCGATAGGACGCGAGACGAGGTCGCCGCGCATGCTCGGGATGATGCAGAACGAGCAGCGGTGGTTGCACCCTTCGCTGATCTTCACGTAGGCGTAGTGCCGCGGCGTGAGCTTC
>JANLUW010000574.1:0-8478 GCA_031363645.1 Rhizobacter sp.
TCTACCCGGTGGCGGTGCTGGTGGTCGCGTACGTCGTGCTCGCGGTCATCATGAACTACGTGATTCCGGCGTTCAAAGACGTCTACAGCTCCTTCGGCGCCGACCTGCCCGCACCGACCCTGGTCGTGATCGCGTTGTCGGAGTTCTTCGTCAAGTTCTGGTGGCTGATTTTCGGCGTGCTCGGCGGCGGCACCTACTTCTTCCTGCAGTCGTGGAAACGATCGGTGAAGATGCAGAAGTTCATGGACCGCCTGTTGCTGCGCGTGCCGGTCTTCGGTGATCTGGTCAACAAGTCGTCGATCGCACGCTGGACTCGCACCCTGTCGACCATGTTCGCCGCCGGCGTGCCGCTGGTCGAAGCGCTCGACTCGGTCGGCGGTGCCTCGGGCAACGCGGTCTTCGCCGAAGCCACCGAGCAGATCCAGAAGGACGTGTCGACCGGCTCGGCGTTGACCACCGCGATGCAGACCACGGGCGTGTTCCCGACCATGGTGATCCAGATGTGCGCGATCGGCGAAGAGTCGGGCTCGCTCGACCAGATGCTGGGCAAGGCGGCCGAGTTCTATGAAGACGAGGTCGACGAGGCGGTGAAGGGCCTGTCAAGCTTGATGGAGCCGTTCATCATCGTGATCCTGGGCACGCTGATCGGCGGCATCGTGGTCTCGATGTACCTGCCGATCTTCAAGCTCGGTCAAGTCGTCTGACCTTGGACACCCAACTCGTCGGCGCGCTGCTGTCGCCGGTGGTTCTGGCGTTGCTGGGGCTGCTGATCGGCAGCTTCCTCAACGTCGTGATCCACCGCATGCCGTTGATGATGGAGCGTGACTGGCGCGTCGAGAGTGCCGAACTGCTCGGCGTGAAGATCGACGAGACGCCCGAGATCACACTGTCGACGCCGCGCTCACGCTGCCCATCGTGCGGGCATTCGATCCGTTGGTTCGAGAACATTCCCGTCGTCAGCTATCTCGTGCTGCGCGGCAAGTGCTCGGCTTGCAAGGCGCCGATCTCGCTGCGCTACCCGGCCATCGAGGTGCTCACCGCCGTGCTGTTCGCAGCCGTCGGCATGCATTTCGGCGCGCAGCCGACCGTCTTGCTGTGGTGTGGTTTTGCTGCGGCGCTCGTCGCGCTTACCTTCATCGACCTCGACACCACCTTCCTGCCTGATGACCTGACCCTGCCACTGATGTGGGCCGGCATCGTCTCGGCGACGCTCGGCTGGATACCAGTAACGCTCGCGGCGTCCGTCGGCGGCGCGGTCGCTGGTTACCTGTCGCTGTGGTTCGTGTTCCATGCCTACCGATTGATCCGCGGCAAGGAGGGCATGGGCGCAGGCGACTTAAAGCTGCTTGCCGCACTCGGTGCCTGGATGGGCTGGCAGGCGATCCCGTCGATCATCCTGTTGTCGTCAGCAGTCGGTGCGGCAGTCGGCATCGCACTGATCGTGTTCCGCCAGCACAACCGCGAGGTGCCGATTCCGTTCGGACCCTACCTTGCCGGCGGCGGCATCGCTGCGCTGTTCTTCGGCGAACAGTTGTCGCGCCTGTGGATGCCGCGGGTCTGAACCGCAACAGCCTGCGGATCGGCCTCACTGGCGGGATCGGCAGCGGCAAGAGCACGGTCGCAAAGTTGCTGGCCGAGCACGGCGCAGTCGTCGTCGACACCGACCTGATCGCGCACCAGCTCACCCTGCCTGGCGGTGCGGCGATGCGCGCGATCGCCAACGCGTTCGGAGCCGACCTGATCGCCGCCGATGGCGCGCTCGACCGCGGCCACATGCGCGAAATCGCATTTGCCGACCCGCATCAGAAGCGCCGCCTCGAAGCCATCCTGCACCCGTTGATCGGCACAGAGACCGACCGGCAGTCAGATGCGGCGGGCGCGCGTGTGGTCGTGTTCGACGTGCCGCTGCTGGTCGAATCCGGCGGTCGATGGCGCGCCAAGGTCGATAAGGTGCTGGTCGTCGATTGCCGTGAAGCCACGCAGGTCGAACGCGTGGTCGCGCGTTCCGGATGGGCGCACGACGCGGTGCACGCGGTGATGACTCAGCAAGCCTCGCGCGCACAGCGCCGCGCCTGCGCCGACGCGGTCATCTTCAACGACGGCATCACGCCCGAGCAGCTCGCCTTGCAGGTGCAAACGCTTTGGCAGCACTGGACCGAAGCACCGCACTGAGCCGCACGCGCCAGAAAACACGCCTGTGGAACAATTGCGCATCGACAGGCTCGCCATGCCTGTGCAGGAATTCTCGAAGTGATCCTCTACGAATACCCGTTCAACGAAAGCATCCGCACGATGCTGCGCCTCGAGCATCTGTTCGACCGGCTCGGCACACTGATCGCGCGCGACGCGCCCGTCGACCACCACTACGCGCTCGCGACCCTGTTCGAGATCCTCGATGTCTCGTCGCGAGCCGACCTGAAATCCGACCTGCTCAAAGAGCTCGACAAGCACAAGCAGCAGTTCAACAGCTACCGCGGCAACCCGTCGATCTCGGAGGCCGCGCTCGACGAGGTCACGGCCAAAATCGACCATGCTTTCAACGGCTTGAACGACGTGCAGGGCAAGGCCGGCGCGGCGCTGAACAGCAACGAATGGCTGATGAGCATCCGCAGCCGCATCAGCATTCCTGGCGGCACCTGCGAGTTCGACCTGCCGGCCTACTACGCGTGGCAAAAGCACGAGCCACAGCGCCGGCGCGCCGACCTGATGCAGTGGATCGATTCACTGATGCCGCTGGCCGAGGCGCTGCAGGTGCTGCTCGGTTTGCTGCGTGATTCGGGCTCGCCGCAAAAGGTCGCCGCACCGGCAGGGCAGTACCAGCAGAGCTTGGCGCAGGGCCGCGTCTACCAGCTGATGCGTGTGCGGCTCGAGGTGCCCGAAGACATCGTCCCCGAGATCAGCGGCCACCGGCTGATGGTCTCGGTGCGGCTCATGCGGCAAGACGCCGAAGGCCGCCTCAAGCCCAGCCAGCAAGACGCCAACTTCGAGTTGACACTTTGCTCATGAGCGCGGACACAAAGGGGCCGCGGGTGATCCGTTGCCCCGGCTGCTTTGGTCCCAGCATCTACTCGACCGACAACGCATTCCGCCCGTTCTGCAGCGTGCGCTGCAAGAACAACGACTTCGGCGCGTGGGCCAGCGAAGGCTATGCGGTGCCGGCCGATCCGGACCCGGATTTGCCCGAGCCCGATGTCGACGTCGGCGGTCCGCTGCGGCACTGAGGACGCAGATTCAGCCTCTGGCTCGACGTTTGAGCCAGTGGTCGGCAAACCCAGCCAGGTCGTCGTGAGTCGACTTCGCAAATGCCAGATCAGGCCCGACATTCGGACTGCCGTTCGGTGCGCGCATCACCAGCGCGGTGTGCACCTGCAAAGGCAAGCCGCGCATGTACAGGATGTAGTCGTCGACGAACGCGATCGGGTTCAGCATCTCGATCGCATCGGCCTTGGGGCTGCGCTCGCCCTCGTGGTTGCCTGTGGCGATCACGCGCTCGATCGGGAAGCCGCAATTGCGCAGGTTGCGCAGCCGCGCCGCCTCGAATTCGAGGTCGAGCGCCGAAACGCAGACGAGGTCGAAACCGGCATCGTGCAGGCGGTGGCAGGCGTCGAGTGCGCCAGCGATTGGTGGCAGTGTTGTCCAGAAGTGCTCGTCGAACGCGGCACGAAACAACGGGCGGCGTTCGGGTGTGAGGCGTTCGACAGCCCAGCGGTCGATCGGCCAATACGCCAGCGGGTCGCGCTCGACCGGCGCCTGGCCGAATGCGCGTTCCCACGCGCCCGCATAGCCGAGGTGAAAGTCGAGCAACACACCGTCGCAATCGAGCGCGATCAGAGGTCGTGAGCGGGAGGTGACCATGCACCGACTCTACCGGGCCACCGTGACACCCGATGTCACCGGCACGACGACAACTGCGCGGTGCGACAACGGCGCGTTCATGCGCGCGAGCCACGCCGCCGTCGACGCGTCGCCTCGTTACGCCGCGTCGGTCTTCTTGACGGGCGCCGCCTTGCTCGCCCGCGCCGTCGCGGCGCGAAACACCAGCGCCGCCTCGAACGACGCGCGCACGAAGGTCAACGCCGCAGCGAACTCCTCGTCGTTCAACTGCCGGGCCGCATCACTCGCGCGATAGAGGTTCGCGAACTCGCGCTCGCGGCCGGCTTGCACCGCCAGCTTGCCGATGCCCAGGCCTTCGAGCGTGGCCCAGAGATTCGGGTTGTAGCTGCGCGTGAGCTTCATCGCGATCGGGATCGGATCGTTGCGGCCGAGCACGCCGGCCAGCCGCAAAATGATCTCGAACGGCAGGCCGACCTTGCCGCCTTCGACGGCCTCCAACAGCGAGGTGTCTTTCAGGTTGATCGCGCGGCCGAGGTCGCCCAGGGTCAGGCCGGCGCTCTCGCGCAGCTCGCGAAACAAGCTGCCGGCTTTTTCGACCGCGGCCCGCTGCGACGGCTTGGTCAGCTTCGATGCCGCGACGCGGAACGACAGGTCGGCCGCGGTGTTGGCGATGCCGAGCACGAAGTCGGTCCAGGAGCGCAGGTCGCGAGCGAGCGTCAGCAGGCCCTTGCTGTCTTTGGCCGGCCGAACGATCACCACATCGCTCACCAGCGCGGACTTCGCGCGAATCGATGCATTCTTTTTCGCGGGTGTGCGCTTTGCGTTGGTCATGCGGGCCTTCAATCGTTGTCGTCGATCAAGCCAGCGCCCGTTTGCGCGCTTCTTCTTCGACCAAATCTTTCTTCAGCAGTTTGCCGACCGGCGACTTCGGCAGCTCGGCGCGCAGCTCGAGTTCCTGCACCATCTCGTGCTTGCCGATGCGGTCTTTCAAAAACGTTTTCAGTTCGTCGAGCGTGAACGCGGGCGCATCCTTTTTCAGCTTGACGAAGGCTTTCGGCGATTGGCCACGGTAGTCGTCGGGGATGCCGATCACACAGACTTCTTCGACCGCCGGGTGCTCGTAGATCGCTTCCTCGATCACGCGTGGGTAGACGTTGAAGCCGCCGCACAGCAACATGTCTTTCGTGCGGTCGACGATGAAGACGAAGCCGTCGGCATCCATCTTCGCGACATCGCCGCTGCGAAAGAACCCGTCTTTCGTCATCGACTTGGCGGTGGCCGCCTCGTTCTTCCAGTAGCCCTTCATCACGTTCGGACCGCGGATGCACAGCTCGCCGGCCTCGCCCAGTGCCGCCTCCTGCTCCGGCTCGGTCAGGCTCTCGAACTTGAGCTCGATGCCCGGCAGCGGCATGCCGCACGAACCGGCCTTGCGCATGCCGTGCACCGGCGTGAAAGTGCCGGTCGGCGAAGTCTCGGTCATGCCCCAGCCTTCGTTCAACTTGCAGCCGGTCAACGAGACGAAGCGGTTCGCCACCTCGACCGGTAGCGGCGCACCACCCGAGCCGCAAAACTGCAGCGAACGCAGTTCACCGGCCTGCACGCGCGGGTGCGCCGCAAGCGCCATGTACATCGTCGGCACACCGGCAAACAGGCTGATCTTTTTCTCGATCAGGTCGTTGATCACCGCATCGACATCGAAGCGCGCGTGCAGCACCATCAGCGCGCCGAGCCGCACGCCGTACAGCAGGTTCACGGTCAGCGCGTAGATGTGGAACAGCGGCAGCACGACGAGCACACGCTCGTCCCCTTCGGTCAACACGCGCGGGTTGCCTTGGGAAGTGGCCAGGTACTGCGCGCAAGCCGCACTCAGATTCGCATGCGTCAGCATCGCGCCCTTCGGCAGGCCGGTGGTGCCGCCGGTGTACTGCAGCACGACGACGGCCTGGCGCAGGTCACCGAGTGCGTGCGGCTCGCAGGCACCGTCGTTCGCGAGGAGCTGCTCGAAACTCATGTGGTGATCGTCGCCAGCGACCGGCGCGAGTTGGCCCACGGCCTGCAAGTGCGCGCGCACGGCGGCCGAGTTGGCGGCGTAGTCGGCGAGGTTGCCGACGATCAATTTTTTGAGCCGGGACTTGCCCAGTTGGCGCGCCATCAGCGGGTACAGCGCGGAGAGGTCGAGAGTGACGAGAAAGTCGGTCTCGCTGTCTTCGATCTTGTGCGCGAGCGCGCGCTCGGCGTCAAGCGGCGAATAGTTGACGACCGTGCCGCCTGCCTTGAGCACACCGAAGAACGCAATCGGGTAGTGCGGCGTGTTCGGCAGGTAGAGGCCGACGTGCACACCCGGGCCAACGCCGAGCTGCTGAAAACCCTTGGCCGCGTGGCTCGCGAGCTCGCCCAACTCACGGTAAGTCAGCGTGCGGCCCATGAACTCGATTGCGGGGTTGTCGGGCCAGCGGCGCACTGCGTCGTCGAGCAATTGCTGCACCGGCATCAGCGGCAGCTCGGCGTCCCAGTGCACGCCGTCGGGGTAGTTTTTGATCCAGGGATGGTCGGCCACGGTCTTGCTCCTTGTCGGGGCGGCCGCGCGCGCACACGCGCTGCCAAGAGGTTTTTCTGCGTCGACTATCGCGTGGGCGGCCTGCGCACCCCTCGGGGTTTGCCCGGTAGGACCTGGACTTTGCGCGATGCCGATCGGTCGAGTGAGAATCGACAGCATGAAACCAAACCGCCGCCAACTCCTCATCGGCAGCACCGCGGGTGCGATGTTGCCCATTGCCGCGCTCGCCCAAACATCATTCGCCGCCAAACGCATGAAGCCCTCCCCGCTCGAAGAACGCTCACTGGCCGATCTGCAGGCCGACCTCGCTAACGGCCGCATCGGTTCGCAGCGCCTGGTGTCGGACTACATCGCGCGAATTCAGCGCATCGACCGCAGCGGCCCGAGGCTTGCCAGCGTGATCGAGCTCAATCCCGACGCGCTCGCAATCGCACAAGCGCTCGACGCCGACTTCAAAGCCAGCGGCCCGCGTGGCCCGCTGCACGGCCTGCCGATCCTGATTAAAGACAACATCGGCACACGTGACCGCATGCAGACCACCGCCGGCTCGCGCGCTCTCGAAGGCAGCCAACCAAAGGCCGATGCGTTCGTGGTGCAACGGTTGCGTGCCGCCGGCGCAGTCATTCTCGGCAAGACGAACCTGAGCGAGTGGGCCAACATCCGCAGCAGCCAGGGCAGCAGCGGCTGGAGCGCGCGCGGCGGCCTCACGCGCAACCCGTATGCGCTCGACCGCAGCACCTCGGGATCGAGCTCGGGCTCAGGCGCGGCGGTGGCCGCGAGCCTGTGCGCGGCGGCCGTTGGCACCGAAACTGACGGCTCGATCCTGAGCCCGGCTTCGGTCTGCGGCATCGTCGGGCTCAAGCCGACGATCGGGCTGATCAGCCGCAGCGGCATCGTGCCGATCGCGCACAGCCAAGACACCGCCGGCCCGATGGCACGCAGCGTGCGCGATTGCGCGCTGCTGCTCGGCGGCATGGTCGGCGCCGACGCGGCTGACGCATCGATGCGGGGCGCCGAGTCGAGGCGCACGGTCGACTACCTGGACCGGCTCGATGCCGACGCACTGAAGGGCGCGCGCCTCGGCGTCGCGCGCCAGTTCTTCGGCTTTCACGAGCCGACCGACCGCGTGTTCGCCGGCGTGCTCACCGCGCTCGAGGCGGCCGGCGCGGTGCTGGTCGACCCGGTCACGTTGCCGGCGATCGAATCGATCGGCGATGCCGAACTGACCGTGCTGCTCTACGAACTCAAGGCCGATCTCGACACTTACCTTGCCGCGCTCGGTCCGAACGCACCGGTCAAGGCGCTGGCCGAGGTGATCGCATTCAACCAGCGCAACGCCGCGACCGAGTTGAAATGGTTTGGGCAAGACCTGTTCATCAAAGCGCAAGCCATGGGCCCGCTAACCGACGACGCGTACCTCAAAGCCCGCGCGCTGTGCCTGAAGGTCGCACGCGACGACGGCATCGATGCAGTGATGAAGCAGCACCGCCTGGACGCGCTGATCGCGCCGACCGGCGGCCCGGCCTGGCGCAGCGACCTCGTCCTCGGCGATCACTTCGTCGGCGGTGGCAGCACGATGCCGCCGGCCGTCGCCGGCACGCCGAGCATCACGGTGCCCGCCGGCTTCGTCCACGGGCTGCCGGTGGGCATGAGTTTCTTTGCCGGCGCCTGGAGCGAGGCGCGGCTGCTGACGCTGGCGTATGCGTTCGAGCAAACGATGAAGGCGCGTCGCCCCCCGCGCTACCTGGCGACCATCGACACCCGCGCCTGAGGTCGCGCACTGGCGGAGCAAGCGCACGGACAACCCGCCTTGCTCACTCGGCCCACCCTTCAGTTCCGGCATGCGCTGCCGTAAACCTCGGCATCCGTGACGCTGCCTCGCAGGGCGGCCGCCCGCGTGCCGCCAGCGCGCAACCGAACCCTCGAAGGACGTGATTCATGAGCCTACAGAAGTACCGCCTCATCACCCGCAGCGATTTCGATGGGCTGGTCTGCGCCGTGTTGCTCAACGAGATGAACCTGATCGACGAAATCAAGTTCGTGCACCCGAAGGACATGCAGGACGGCAAGATCGACGTGACGCCGCG
>JANLUW010000583.1:0-3477 GCA_031363645.1 Rhizobacter sp.
ATCGTGCCAGAAGGTGCGCACCAGCCGCTGGCGCGAGCGTTTGCCGTGCAGGTGCTCGAGCAGCGCGAGCAGCGGGCGCTCGCCGGCGTCGAGCGTGACGAAGTCGAAGTGATCGAACACGCGCGGTTCGGTCAAGTCGCGTAGCTCGGTGTTGACGAAACCGCCGCCGAGCACGGTGTTGATCGTCGGGTCATGCGCCTTGATCGCCTGCGCGCTGCGAAACGCGGCATACACCGAGCCGGGGAACGGCACCGAGACCAGCACCGCGCGCGGCGCGTGGCGCGCCACCGCCTCCAACGTCAACGCGACCAGCGTGCGGTCGACGAGGTTCATCGGCGCGGCCAGCGCTTCGGCCAGCGGCTCGAAAGTCGGCTGGCTGCGCGCGAGCGATTCGGCATAGCGCACGAACTCGAAGCGCGGGTCGACCGCGTCGCGCAGCACGTCGGCGATATCGTTCAAATAGAGCGTGGCGAGGTGGCGGGCGCGGTCTTGCATGCCGAGCGCGCCGAAGGCCCAAGCGAGCGGGTCTTCGCCATCCTCCGAGACGTAGACATCGAGCGAATCGAAGCGCCGGCCTTCGGGCAAAAAGGCGCGGCTCACGATGCGGTGGCCGATGGTCGGGTCGCGGCCCTGCAGGAACGCGATGGTCGGCGTGATGGTCGCGAGGTAGCGGTCGAATTGCGCGACGAAAGCGCTGACGAGCGGCGTGCGCGCAGGCAGCGCCTCGATCACCTCACGCACTTGCTTCAGCCCCGCGACCGAAAACAGCTTCAGCACCAGCGCCAAAGCCAAATCTTCCTGCACCGCATCGATCTCGCGCGAGCGCAAAAAGCCGGTCAGGTACGCGGTCGACGGGTAGGGCGTGTTCAGCTGCGTCATCGGCGGGATCACCGAGAGCACACGGAACGGAGCGGTCGAAGCAGGCGAGACAAGCATCTCGCAGTCTGCCATGCACGACAGCGCCACATTGCCTACAGTCACGCATGACCTCGCCCAACACCCCGCCCGACACCCCGTCCGACACCCATTTCTACGAACCCCGCCTCGGCCACGGCCTGCCGCACGACCCGTTCAACGCGATCGTTGGGCCGCGGCCGATCGGATGGATTTCGTCGATGAACGCGCAGGGCGGCTTGAACCTCGCGCCCTACAGCTTCTTCAACGCCTTCAACTACACGCCACCGATCGTCGGCTTCGCGAGCATCGGCGCAAAAGACACGCTGCACAACGTGCAGGCCACGCGCGAGTTCGCTTGGAACCTCGTGACCCGGCCGCTCGCCGAGCGCATGAACGCCAGCTGCGCTTCGGTGCCGCCCGAGGTGAGCGAGTTCGAACTCGCCGGCCTCACGCCCGCGCCCTCACGCCTGATCGCCGTGCCGCGTGTGGCCGAGAGCCCCGTGTCGTTCGAGTGCCGCGTGACGCAGATCATCCAGCTGCAAGGCGCCGATGGAACCCCGGTCGAGACCTGGCTCACGCTCGGCGAAGTCGTCGCCGTTCACATCGACAAGTCGCTGCTGGCGGGTGGCGTGTACGACACCGCCGCCGCACAGCCGATCCTGCGTGGCGGCGGAGCGGGCGACTACTTCGCCATCACCGCCGCGCAGCGCTTTCGCATGATGCGGCCGCGTTGACTCGGCGCCAGCGCAGCCGCGCCGCGGTCAGCGGATGGCCACGGGGTTGATCATCGACTGCACCGAGCCTTGGTACTTGTTCTGCCCGAGCACGAACATGAACTCGTAGGCCTTGTCCTTGGCGAGTTCGGCGGTGTTGATGTTTTCCAGGATGTAGGTGCCGCTCATTGGCAACAAGATCTGGTGCACCTCGAAGACACCGCCGTCCTCGGCACCCTTTTTCTCGAACGGAATCGCCTCCAGCGCCCATGTGTCGGCACCGATCGCAACCACGCCCTTGCTGACCAAATAGCGCGCGCCTTCCCGGCCCAAGCCCGGTTCGACCGAGCCATAGCGCTTCGGGTCTTTGTCGATCAGGCTCAACCAGCCGGTGTGGAAGATCACCACATCACCCTGGCGAATCTCGACGCCTTGCTTCTTCGCGACCGCGTCGATCTCGGCCTGGTTGAAGGCGGTGCCTTCCTTGACCACCTCGACGCCGTAGTGCGCCGCCATGTCGAGCATCACGCCACGCGCGACCATTGGCGGCACCGTGTCGGCACCGAGCTTTTTCATGCCGCCGATGCTCGCGATCTCGCCCCACTTCAGGCCGTTGTAATAACGGTCGCCCACTCCTATGTGGCCGAGCCCGTCGATCTGCGTGCCGATACCGGTCCAGCAGTTCAAGATGTCGTCGTTGTAGGTCGTGTGCGTGTTGCCCAGGCCTTCTGACGAGCCCGTCTGCCCCGGCTGCACGATGTAGATCGAGCAGGTGCGCGGCGGGTAGGCCGGCGTGGTGGTGCTCACGGTGATGCCGAGCGAGTAGACCTTGCCGGTCTTCACGAGCTGCGCGGCCTTGAGCGCTACGGCCGGGGTCAGGTAGTTGGCCGCACCGATCTCGTCCTTCGCGCCGAACTTGCTCGGGTACCAACTCGCGGACGGCGCTGTTTGCGCCGATGCCGCGAATGCCGATGCCAGCGCGAGTGCGCCGACGATGCTCAATGTCGTCTTCTTCATGGTCTGGTCTCCTCTGTTGGTTCAAAAATACGCATGGGCAGCACCGCACTGCACCGCCGAGTTTTGCTGCCACCCGAACGGCAAGTTGTCCTACCCACGCAAAGCCCGCCTCGCTGCGAGCATGCAGGCTGGAGCCCGCACGCGAACGCCCGACAGCATCGCACGCTGGCGCACGCATTGCACCCGACACAGCGAACAGGAACCGAGCATGTACAAAAAAAGAGCAGCGACCAAGCGCAGCGCGAAGAAGAGCACGGCCGCGGTCGACCGCAAAGCGCCGTGGGATCGAGAGAACCCCAAGCCCGACTCAGGGCACAAGACGCTGACCCCGCAAGCCAAAGCGACGGCAAAACGACGTGCCAAAAAAGCGGGCCGCCCCTACCCGAACCTCGTAGACAACATGCACGCCGCCGCCGAGAGCAAAAAGCAATGACAGCCGTGAAAAAGAAGCGCGAGGCGCCGACCAAAGACCCGGCCGGCGGGCTCACCGCGGCGGGTCGCGCAAAGCTCGGTCGCACCGAAGGCGCGAACCTGAAGCCCGGCGTGACAAAGGCCGAGTCTGAAATGAGCCCCGACGAAATGCACCGCAAGGGCAGTTGGGCCGCCCGCTTCTACGGTCGCGCTGTCTTGCCGCCACTCGTCAAAGCAAACGGCGAACCGACGCGGTTCGCGTTGTCCGCGCACGCGTGGGGCGAAACGGTACCCACCACAGAAGCACAGGCACGCGCCATCGCCGAGAAAGGCCGCAAGCTACTCGACCGATACCGTCAAACGACTGCGCCAAAATAGAGACGAGGCGTGCGCGAACTAGTCGAATAGCTAACTTTCGGCACAGGCGGCGCGTTAAAAG
>JANLUW010000591.1:0-11307 GCA_031363645.1 Rhizobacter sp.
ATGTTCACCCGCACTCGAGCTTGAAGATGAAATCGCCGCGCGAGTTCAGGCGGCAACGTGTTGAGCAGTTACGCCGCGCTCAACCCGAACAACCGGCGCTACATTGCGAATAGGCCGTGGCCGGAAATGCAGGGGCAAGAACAAGTTCCTTTGGAGTGAAGGGAGGCACCGAAAAGATAGGCGTGCGCCGTTTGATCGAGCGTGTGATGGGATTCGCGGCCGGCATGTGCTTCGGGTGTGCCTTGCCGGCCCGAGTTGCACGTCTTCCCTCTCGCGGCGAACCGGCCTCTTGCAGTCAGCCCGTAATCAAAGGCGCATGGTTCGCAGTCGGCTCGACACGGCATCAACCGTTGCCTTGAATTCCTTGCGGCCGATCCACTCTGCAGATCTGGGTACCTGGACCGGACGGTCAAACGCGCTTGCAATTGGCCGGTTGCGGCTACTGGCCTTGTCAGCGCGAAAGGCCGTTATCGATGCAAAGGGGCTGGCCACAAGCGATGTCAAGGGCGATCGGGGTTTGGTGCGGTGAACACAATTAGCCTCTTCCGCAGTTCGCGCACCACTCGGTCAAGTTTTGGAATTTGACCGCTGAGGGTTCTGGCAAATGCTTCCCACTGGCGTTGCTTGCCGGCGTCGGCGGAAAACTCGTCTCTGAGTCCGTCCGGAACAGAGGCCGGAATATCCGTGTTGCGTCGAGCAAATGTCGCCTCGATGGCGCGCCGCATCCGTGTCGGCTCGAGTTCGAACGAGTCGATGAGCATCCACACATCGTAGTAGTCCTTCATGCGACTGTTCGCCCGCCCCAGAGCCACCATCGCATGAAACTTCTCGGCAATGACAGTCTCGGGCGGATAGGCGCGCAGGTGAGGCGACGGCATTTCGAGCAGCACCGGCAGATCGATGTCTTCGGGCGGCTCGCCGGCGGCGACCGGCGGGGATTGCACGGGGATTGCACGGGTGCGGCGAGGACCTTCGGCTTGACCGGTGCGGTTAGCTTGCGGACGGCCGCCAGCAGCGCGATGGGATCCGAGACGTTCGGAGTAATGCTCAGGTCGCTGGGCTCATTGCCAACAAGCCAAAGCGCGGCGCTGCGGTATCTGGCGTTGATCCTGCCGAACCCGTGCTCGGTGCACCACGCGCCGAACGCCTGATTCCCTGCATGTGCCTCGCTTTGCTCGCAAGCTACGCGGCCGACCTTCAGCGCCTCGCCGATCAGCTTCCAGCGTTCGTGGCTGGCTGCGACTAGACGCAGGTGAATTGCACCTCGGTCTCCGGGAACTGCTCGAAGGATCGAGGCACATCATTGGACTTGGTGATGATGGCCGTCTTGACTTGCCCAGTGCAGAAGGCGGCAGCGTCCCTGTATGCGGCCGCCTTCAATGCCCCAAGCGAGGCCATCGGACCATTGTCTCTGCGCATGACTGAGTAGCTCCCGCCACCCATTGGAACGACGCCCGTGGTGACCGCGCAAGCCGATAGGGTGAGGCAGACGACCAGAAGTGTTTTCACGGGACGAGCATGTCACCCGACTCTGCAGCGCCCGGCGTGCGAAAGAGAGGTCTGCCCTCGTCATCTACCGCCGGGTCGACTTGATGCCTGACCAGGCACGGAAACTGCGGGCAACAACGGCCGAGCCTTGACCATGCCTCGAATTCTTCCCACAATCCAGCCCGCAGGGCCGCTCACACAGGGGTTCTGAGCGAATCACTAAAAGGCTGGAAAGCTAGTACTGGCGGTGGTTTGCAGGGACTATGCATTTTCGACTGCGCTTGTCCCGTCCACTCCGCCAACCATCAAGCGAACACGGGGCCTAGCGCCCCGTATTTCATTTCTACCTACATCTATACCTAGATCGCACAGTCCCGTTTTGGCGGGCAAACTGTATTGTCGACGCGTCGCTGCCAGCGAGTGGCAACAGGGTCGGTAGATGATCCTGTCGACCTTTTGGGGCGCCGACCGATCATGAACGTTACGCAGAACACCAACGTCATCAGTCCATTGATGGGGTGAGGCAGGCTGCGGTCGATCCTGTCATTCGCGGCATTGGCCTACGCCACTGCAGCGACTCGTTGACTTGTATCGTGTACCGGCGGAGATGAATGTTCCGCGTCTTTCGACATCCGGACGATCAACCGCAGCAGCAGCCTTTTCGGGTGGCGGTCGAGGCAGTGATCGGCGCAACCGCGCTGTTTTCGATCGCCACAGGCGTGTAGCCTGCCTCCTTTATGGCGAGGCCCAGTTGAACTGCGTCGGCCGTCGTCGGCTCAACCTCCACGCGATGCGTCGCCAGATCGAACCGGACGGTGGCGCCGCTGTCCACCGCCTTGACCGCCTCGGTGATGCTGCTGACGCAGTGGCCGCATGTCATGTCGTTCACTTGAAAGGAAATCATGGGGTTTGCCTCGGAAAATTGTTGATGAGGTTCCTACTGTGGAGATTGTCACCGTGGGAAGGTCAAGGAAGCCGCACCAATTCCCGCAAAGGGATAAGGGGTGCATCGGTGGCTTCTTGACCTTCCAACGATGGAAACCTTCAAGATCCCGGTTACCAAGACAACACGGCCCGAAGCAGACTCATGAACTCAACTGTCACCGCCTCCGGCAATGCGGGAAGCGTCAAGCTCCAAATTGCCGGCATGACTTGCGCAAGTTGCGTGCTGCGTGTCGAGAAGTCGCTGAAGTCGGTTCCGGGCGTGCTGGAAGTCAGCGTGAATCTGGCTACCGAGCAAGCATTTGTCGATGCGGCACCCTCGGTCAGCGCCGAGGCGCTTGCCGCTGCTGTCCGCAAGGCCGGCTACGACGTATCGGTTGGGGAAGTAGTCCTTCAGATCGAAGGCATCACCTGCGCGTCGTGTGTTGCCCGCGTCGAGAAGGCGCTCTTGAAGGTGCGCGGCGTGTTGTCGGCGTCGGTGAATCTGGCCACCGAGCGTGCGACGGTCCGGGCCCTGTCGACCGTTCCCGCGGTGGTCCTCAAGGCGGCGGTAGAGAAGGCCGGCTACGGCGCCACGGATGTGCAAACCGCACGTCCGCAGGAGGCGACACACATTCCGGACTGGTGGCCGGTCGTTCTGGGCGCAGTGCTGACCCTTCCGCTGCTGGCGCCGATGCTGCTTCGGCTGATCGGGGTCGATTGGATACTGGCTCCATGGGCCCAACTGGCGCTTGCCACGCCAGTGCAGTTCGGGCTCGGTTGGCGCTTCTACCGGGCGGGCTGGAAAGCGGTTCGCGCCGGCGCCGGCAACATGGACTTGCTGGTCGCGATCGGAACATCGGCCGCCTACGGCTTGTCGGTCTATCTGCTGTTCAGGCACCTGGGCCACGACACACCACACCTGTATTTCGAAGCCTCTGCGGCCGTCATCACGCTGGTCCGACTGGGCAAGTGGCTGGAAGGCCGTGCCAAGCGTCAGACCACGGATGCCATTCGGACGCTTAACGCTCTGCGCCCGGCGACTGCGCGTGTGCGCCGCGACGGTGCCGAGATCGAAGTCGCCATCGACAACGTGGTCCTGGGGGACCAAGTTCTCGTTCGACCCGGCGAGCGCATCGCCGTCGATGGTGAAGTGACCGAAGGCAGCAGCCACGTCGATGAGTCGCTGATCACCGGCGAGAGCCTGCCCGTCGCCAAGTCGGTCGGCGACAAGGTCACCGGCGGCGCCATCAACGCTGAGGGTGCGTTGACGGTCAAGACACTTGCGGTGGGGGCTGAGACCACGCTCGCGCGCATCATCCGGCTGGTCGAGTCCGTGCAAGTTGCCAAGGCGCCCATTCAGCGTCTGGTGGACCGCGTCAGTGCGGTATTCGTACCTGTGGTCCTCGTCATCGCGCTGGTCACGTTGGTTGGTTGGGTGATCGCGACAGGCGACTGGGAACAAGCCGTCATCAATGCCGTCGCCGTGCTCGTCATCGCTTGTCCCTGTGCCCTGGGGCTGGCCACGCCAACAGCCGTTATGGCGGGCACGGGCATTGCGGCCCAGCACGGCATCCTGATCAAGGATGCCGAGGCATTGGAGGTGGCTCATTCGGTCACCACCGTCGCGTTCGACAAGACCGGCACGTTGACCGAAGGCCGCCCGTCGCTCGTGGCCGTGCTGCCGGCAGCCGGCCAGACGAGGGACGACGTGCTGTTGCTGTCCGCCGCTTTGCAGCAGACGAGCGAGCATCCGCTGGCCCGCGCTGTGATGGACAGGGTGGGCGCGGAGCATCTGATCGTGCCGCAGGCACATGAAAGCCAGGCGCTGCCGGGACGCGGACTGCAAGCCAGCGTGCGCGGTCAGACGCTCGTCATTGGCAGCAGTCGCCTGCTACGCGAACTCGGAATCGACCGCGGCGAACTGGCCGGCGATGCCGAACGACTCGAGGCGGCTGGCCGAACGGTGTCGTGGCTTGTGCGCAGGGGAGTGCGCAAAGACGGTGAACGCACCGAGCTGCTGGGCTTGCTGGCGTTCGGTGATGCCGTCAAGGCGTCGGCTCGCGATGCCGTGTCGCGCCTGCACGAACTGGGAATCGTCACGGTCATGCTCACCGGTGACAACCAGGGAAGCGCCGACGCGGTGGCCCGGGAGTTGGGCATCACCGAAGTCCGTGCTGAAGCACTTCCCGGCGACAAGGCTGCGGTCGTGCAGGCGTTGCGGGCGGCCGGCCAGGTCGTCGCCATGGTCGGCGACGGCATCAACGATGCGCCTGCCTTGGCGGCTGCGGATGTCGGGATCGCAATGTCGACGGGAACCGATGTTGCGATGGCGGCAGCCGGCATCACGCTGATGCGTGGTGACCCGAGGCTCGTTGCCGATTCGTTGGATGTCTCTCGCCGCACCTACGCGACGATCAAGCGCGGCCTGTTCTGGGCCTTCGCGTACAACGTGGTGGGCATCAACCTGGCGGCCTTCGGCATGCTCAACCCCGTCATCGCTGGGGCTGCGATGGCTTTCAGCAGTGTCAGCGTGGTGGTCAATGCGCTGTGGCTTCGTCGCTGGCGCTCCTCGACCGATCAGGGTCCCGCCATGGCGTCCGTTGAACAACCCATTACCGTGGCGGCTTGAGGAGAATGGACATGCACGCAATGAACATTGGCCAGGCCGCGACGGCTTCGGGCGTCTCTGCCAAGATGATTCGGCACTATGAACAGGTTGGCCTGTTTCCGGAGCCCGGCCGGACCGACGCGGGCTACCGCCAGTACAGCGAGAAGGAAGTCCACACGCTGCGCTTCATCAGGCAGGCTCGCGACCTCGGGTTCTCCATCCAGCAGATCGGTGAGCTCGTGGGGTTGTGGCAGAACCGCAAGCGGCCGAGCCGGCAGGTCAAGGCCTTGGCGGAAGCGCACATCAGGGAGTTGGAGCAGAAGACGCAAGACCTTCTGGCGATGAGGGCGACGCTCCAACACTTGGTGCAGTGCTGCCACGGTGACGATCGGCCGGATTGCCCGATTCTGGACACGCTGGCTTGCGAGAGCGCAGCGCCGCCGGCAGTCGTGAAGGCCAGGAAGGGTGCACTTACCGGCGGGCTGCGCCCGGGAAGGGCACCCGGCGGAACGCGGTCCTGAACCGGGGCCGCCAAGCACCGTCAGCCGGGCGCGCACTCCGCTGGAACCATCACCAACGAAATCCTTCTACACTTTGATAATGCTTGCTAGCTTCCGTTTCGCAATGATGTGGCTGTTGCTGCTCGCATTGCCCCTCCAGGGCTTTGCGGCTGCGACCATGCTCAATTGCGGCCCGAACCACCACCGGATGTGGGAAGCGTCTGTTGGTACGCAGGTGGATTCGTCCGACCATGCGGCGCATGGTCACCATCAACATCCACAGAATGTTGCCGAGCCGGACGAGATGGCCGCGGCCGGTGACCACGACGACGTCGACAACTCGCTGCACCACCTGAACAAACTGTCCAAATTCAAGTGCAGCGCCTGCGCTGCGTGCTGCATGGGGGTTGCATTGCCCCCTTCGCCGCTCGCGTTCCTGTCTTTCCCGCCGGCCTCGGTGCTGACGTCGAGTGTTTTTGCCCCGCACGTCGACTTCGTGTCGAGCGGGCTGGATCGACCTCCTCGATTGTTCCTCGCTTAACGGGCGCCGCACGCGCTCTCGCACGGCCACGGCCGTGTGACATCGCGTCCTGACGCGACGAGCGCGTGCGCTTCATTGACCGTTTCCGGTGGCGCCACGCCATCGGCATTCGAGCCGAGGTTCAACATGTCTCCGAAATTCAAGGCAGCGCTGCTGCCGTTGTGGGCCGCCGCAGGCCTGCAGCTTGGGCTCGTCCCAGCGCAAGCACAGGCTCCAACTGCTGCGCCTCAGATGGCCGCTGCCACTGGCACCCGAGCCGACCCCGCTGATCCGAAGGCGCCTGTCCCGACGACGTTGTACGTTTCCCCGTTGCGGGCGTATCAGGGATTCGCCGAACCGCAGGTCGCGCCGTGGCGCGAAACCAACGAGTTGGTCCGACAGCGAGGAGGTTGGCGCGCCTACGCCCGCGAGGCACGCGAGCCCGATGCGGCGCCGGTTGCGGCACCCGCCGCCTCCCGACCCGCGGCGGCTGCGAAGCCCGCTTCCGGTGGCCATTCCGGCCACGAGATGAAGTGAGGTGCGCACGATGAAGACCTTCTCCTCCGCCCCACCGTGGCGCCCGCGGACGCGCTTAACATTGGCCGCGCTGGCTCTGTTCGTGCTCGGCGGCTGCGCCACTGTCAGCAACGACGCAGGCTTCGGCCCCGTCGAGCAGACCGCGAAAGACCGGCTCGGCAAGGACGTCAAGTGGGCCCGTTCTGACGCCGACCGTGATGCCATCGACAAGCGTGTTGCCAAATTGCTGGAGCAACCACTGTCGGCCGACGACGCCGTCCAGATCGCCCTGCTGAACAACAAGGGCCTGCAAGCATCGTTCAGCGAGCTCGGCATCTCCGAAGCCGACAGGGTTCAGGCCGGCCGACTGCCGAACCCGGGCTTCAGCTTCGGACGCTTGACCCAAGGCTCCAGCATCGAGATCGACCGCAGCATCCAGTTCAACCTGGCGCGACTGTTGATGTTGCCAACGATCAATCAAATCGAATCGCGGCGCTTCGAGCAGACCCGCGGCGCCGTCGCGCTCAGTGTGCTGTCGCTGGCCTCGGAAACGCGCAAGGCGTACTACCTTGCCGTGGCCGCCGACGAGACCGGTCGCTACATGCTGCAAGTGCAGACCGCGGCGGAAGCCGGGGCGGAGCTGGCCCGGCGTCAGACCCAGGCGGGTAACTGGAACAAGCTACAGCAAGCACGTGAGCAAAGCTTCTATGCCGACGCGGCGTTGAACCTGGCACGCTCACAACTGGTCATAACTGTCGCGCGCGAGCGCCTGACGCGGCTGATGGGCCTGTGGGGCCAGCAGACGCAGTTTCGTCTGCCAGAGCGCTTGCCCGACTTGCCAAAAGCGCCAAACGACTTGCCCGACATCGAACAGACCGCGATGGCTCAGCGCATGGATGTGCAGGCTGCGAAACTCGGCACCGAACAGGTGGCGAAGAACCTCGGCCTGACTCGTGCGACGCGCTTCATCAACGTGCTGGAGGCCGGCGCGGTGCGCAATTCGTACAACGACGCACCCACACAGCGTGGCTACACGATCAGCGTGGAACTGCCGTTGTTTGACTGGGGCGGCGCGCGTGTGGCGAAGGCCGAGGCGGTCTACATGCAGGCCGTCAATCGGACTGCCGAGACCGCCGTCAACGCGCGCAGTGAAGTGCGTGGCGCCTATGCGAACTACCGAACCAGCTACGACATCGCGCGCCACTTCCGCGACGAAATCGTTCCGCTTCAGCGCCGCATCTCGGAAGAGAACCAGCTTCGCTACAACGGCATGTTGATCGGCGTGTTCGAGCTGCTCGCCGATGCGCGCTCGCAGATCACCAGCGTCAACGGCTACATCGAGGCGCTGCGCGACTTCTGGCTCGCGCAAGCCGATCTCGACATGGCCTTGATCGGTACGCCCAGCATGAAAACAACGCCAGCCGCTTCGATGTCCGCGACGGACAGCGGCACGGCAGTGCATTGAACCCGAGGACCATCAAGATGTTTTCACGACGTAGTTTTTTTCGGGGTGCCGGCGCCATCACTGCCGCCGCTGCAGCCGCTTCGGTCAGCCGCGTGGCAATGGCCGCGCTGCCCGAGCCGGTGATGCAGACCAAGCCCAGCACCATGCCGCCGCTCTTTCCCACTACGGGCCGGCCCTACAACCCGGTCGTCACTCTGAACGGCTGGACCTTGCCCTGGCGCATGAACAACGGCGTCAAGGAATTTCACCTCGTCGCCGAGCCCGTGGTGCGCGAAATGTCGCCCGGCTTCAAGGCTCACCTGTGGGGCTACAACGGCCAATCGCCCGGGCCGACGATCGAAGTCGTCGAAGGCGACCGCGTGCGCATCTTCGTCACCAACAAGCTGCCCGAACACACGACGGTGCACTGGCACGGCCAGCGCCTGCCGAACGGCATGGACGGCGTGGCGGGCCTGAACCAGCCGGCGATCCAGCCCGGCAAGACCTTCGTGTACGAATTCGTCGCGCGCCGACCTGGCACCTTCATGTACCACCCGCATGCCGACGAGATGACGCAGATGGCGATGGGAATGATGGGCTTCTGGATCACGCACCCAAAGGCCAGGCACCCGCTGATCGAAGAGGTGGACCGCGACTTCGTCTTCCTGCTCAACGCCTACGACATCGACCCCGGCGCCTACACGCCAAAGATCATGACGATGCTCGACTTCAACCTGTGGAGCTGGAACAGCCGTGTGTTTCCGGGCATCGATCCACTTGTCGTGCGCAAGAACGACAAGGTGCGCATCCGCATCGGCAACCTGACGATGACGAACCACCCGATCCACCTGCACGGCCACGAGTTCATGGTGACCGGCACGGATGGCGGGCCGACGCCAAAGAACGCGCGCTGGCCCGAAGTCACCACAGATGTGGCGGTCGGTCAGATGCGGCAGATCGATTTCGTGGCGGAAGAAGAAGGCGACTGGGCCTTTCACTGCCACAAGAGCCACCACACGATGAACGCGATGGGCCATAACGTGCCGACCATGATCGGCGTGGACCACCAGGGCATCGCCAAGCAGATCACCAAGCTGATCCCCGACTACATGGTGATGGGCGAGCGCGGCATGGCCGACATGGCCGAGATGGAGATGCCGCTGCCCGACAACACCGCTCCGATGATGACCGGCGACGGCCCGGTCGGCTCGGTCGAGATGGGTGGCATGTTCAGTGTGTTGAAGGTCCGCAAGAACCAAATGGCCGGTGACTACAAGGACCCCGGCTGGTACCAGCATCCCAAGGGAACGGTCGCTTTCGAGTGGACCGGTGCGATGCCTGAGCCCGCGCGCTTTCAGGCCGATGGCGGGCAATCCATGCCGACCAAGAACATGCCCATGAAAGAGGTCGAAGTACAGGTTCGCAAACCTGTTGGCCACACGGGCCACTGAGGCACGCAAATTCCAACCCGAATCCAACCGCCCTTACTTTGAAAACACGACCATGAAACATCTTGCCCAACTCTTCGCGATCAGCCTCATCGTCCTCAGCAGCGTCGCGTTCGCGCATGGCGACGACGATCACGCCAAGGCCGGCGCATCCCGCGAGGCCCATGCCTCGGCACTCGGCAAGCCGGGCGACCCGAAGAAGGTCAGTCGCACGGTCGAGATCACGATGAGCGACGCCATGCGCTTCACCCCGGCCAGCGTTGCGGCCAAGCGCAACGAGACGATTCGCTTCGTGCTGAAGAACGAGGGCAAGCTGAAGCACGAGTTGGTGCTGGGCACGATCAAGGAACTGAAGGAGCACGCTGCGCTGATGCTTAAGTTTCCGGAGATGGAGCACGCCGATCCCAACCAGGCCAGCGTCGAACCCGGCAAGACCGGCGAGCTGATCTGGCAATTCACCAAGGCAGGCACCTTCGACTTCGCCTGCCTTCAGGCGGGGCACTACGAGGCCGGCATGAAAGGGCAAGTAATAGTCGCCGGCACGACCGCGCCAGCGAAGGCGGATGGTCATACCGACCACAAGCATTGATCGACGCGTTCCGCGCCGCATGAACTCACAACCACTTCCAAAAGGGCATTCCATGAACACTCTGAAATCCTCGATCTCGATGGGCGCGGTTGCGTTCGCCTTCGCCTTCACGCTGTCGCTCGCTGCTGCGGCACAACCTGCCAGCAGCGGGGACATCATCCTCGCTCAGGCCAGCGCGGCCGACATGACCGATGGCGAGATTCGAAAGGTCGACAAGGACACCAAGAAGATCACCATCAAGCACGGCGATATCAAGAACCTCGACATGCCCGGCATGACGATGCTGTTCCAGGTCAAGGACCCGGCCATGCTGGACATGGTCAAGCCTGGCGACAAGGTGAAGTTCAGGGCTGAAAAGGCAGGTGGCGGCCTCGTCGTGACCGAGATTCAGGTCGCCAAGTAAGCGACCTGAGCGCGTAGCCGAGACGGCCCTGCCCGGACCGCGCGGATTCCCGGACTGCCTTTGTTGCTGGCGGCGTCCTACAGCGCGCCAGCTTGCATCTGCATACAGTGGGGAGCTACTTGAACTTAAGGAGATCATGATGAATTCAAAGTTGCTCAAATCGCTTCGCGGGGCGATGTTCGTTCCGCTGACTGTGCTGTCCCTCGCGACCCCTGCGCAGGCGCAGACGGCAAAGCCAATGGCTCCTTCGGCCAGCATGCCGATGGGCGGCATGCAGTCGGGCGCAGGCGGCTCGGCTGACATGAAGAAGTCGATGATCGGCGGAATGGACAGCATGCAGAAGATGCCGATGTCCGGCGACGCCGACAAGGACTTTGCAATGATGATGAAGTTCCACCATCAAGGAGCCGTGGACATGGCCGAGATGGAACTGGCCCACGGGAAATCCCCGGTGATGAAGGCCATGGCCAAAAAGATCGTCGCTGCCCAGAAGAAAGAGATTTCCGAGTTCGATCGCTGGCTGGCGACGCAGAAGTGACCTGAACGGAACGGGCTGCCGGATCACCTGACTCGGCCGTTAATCGCCATAGCGAGGACGACTGAAAGCAGGCGACTGAGTGGAAGAGCTGGCCCCGTTGATCTGAACAGATTCCCGGGATTTATAAGTGGACCCTGCGTGGTAAGGCTGCTTCGGCCGAAGGCTGATGCAGCGCTGCGAAGTACACCACGTCCGGGGTTCGAGCTTGATGGCTCGAGTGCGGCCGGCGCGTGTTGTAGAAGTCGATATCGCGGTCGATGCCTTCGCGCGCCGCGCTCACGGTCTCGTAGGCATGCAGGTAGACCTCCTCGTACTCGATCGAGCGCCAC
>JANLUW010000602.1:0-6176 GCA_031363645.1 Rhizobacter sp.
CTTCCGCACCTGGTACGGCCCGGTCAACAAGGCCTTCGCGGCGCAGACTCCCGAGAAGGCAGAGGCGCTGGCCGCTGAGCTGGCCGAGTTGTTGAACGGTCTGAACCGCGCCGGCCCGGGATCGCTGGTCGTGCCCAGTGAATATCTCGAGGTCGTCGTCACGCGAGCATGAACGGTTCCATGGACGCCCGCTTGCACCGCCGGGTCCAGCGCTATGGCTGGGACCTGGCCGCGGATGCCTATGCGCGACATTGGCACGGCCCGCTCGCCGGCGTTCAGGGCGAAGTGCTGGCGCTGGCCGCCCCGGCCCTGGGCGAGGCTGTGCTGGATGTCGCCTGCGGCGCCGGCGTGATGGCGGTCGCAGCAGCCCATGCAGTCGGACTGGCCGGCCGTGTGCTCGGCGTCGACCTGTCCGACGCCATGGTGCAGGCGTCACGTCGGCGGGCGCTGGATTTCAGCCTCAGCCAGGCCGCATTTGAGCGCATGGACGCCGAGCAACTCCAGTTGCCCGACGCTCACTTCGACCTGATGCTGTGCACGCTGGGACTGATGTACGTGCCCGACCCCGACGCCGCACTGCGCGAACTGCACCGTGTGCTGCGTCCAGGTGGCCGCGCCGTGCTGGCAGTGTGGGGCGAGCGGGCACGATGCGGATGGGCATCCCTGTTTGGCATTGTCGACGCCGAGGTGCGCAGCGAGGTCTGCCCGCTCTTCTTTGGTCTCGGCCAGGGCGCGACACTGGAACGTCGCTGCGCCTCGGCCGGCCTGCAAGTCACGCAGCAGCGCAGGCGCAGTGACTCGCTGGACTACGCGAATGCAGCCGAGGCCTGCGCCGCGGCCTTCGCGGGCGGGCCAGTGGCGTTGGCCTGGTCGCGCTTTGACGCGACCGTTCGCGAGCGCGTGCAGTTGCGCTACCTGGCGTCAATTGCATCATGGCGCCACGACCCGGGCTACTGCGTACCGGCCGAATACCTGATCGTGGCCGCTGAGCGCCCCGCGCGGTGAGCCGGTGCCGCAGGGAGACGCGTCGCCGATGACCAGTTTGGAGAGCACTGTGCCGCTACGAAGATCTGTCTTTGGTGAAGCTCGTGCTGATCGCGACTTGGCGTGCAGATGTCCGCGATACATCCCACAGTGAACGGTCAAGTGAGTGGGACGTACAGCCGCTGATGGCCGAGTCCGTGAACTCGAGGTCCTGCCCGAGAGCTGACTTCGCTGGGCACTCGAGTCGAACGACTGCTGTCGCCGGCCGCCAGCAGCGCGAGTCGACCCACAAGAGACATTCGCGGCCCCGAACTCACCGCCTCGAAGCGGCCGTTCGCTTATAACCAAGATCCCCGAAGGAGGCTCGTAGCAGCGGGCATACACAGGTAGGCGTCACTCTGTGCGATTGAGGAGCGGCGCACGGCTTGAGACCGTGCGGGCTCACCGTTTCGAGAGCCTCGCGTGCAAGGCACTGTGCAGCATGTCCCGGTCCACTACGACCGGCACCGCCCCGAGGACATCACGATCGCCCCCGAGCGAGGAGGAGAGGCGGCCAGCGATGCCAACTAATGCAGCAACTTGCCACGGAGTTCGTCCATCACATCCTACGGCAGAGGTACGGGAGTGGCGCCCGTGCATCAATCCAGTTGCAGACCCAAACGGTCGATCACCGCATTCCACTTCTGCGTCTCGCGCTTCAGGCGCGTTGCCGCTTCTGCGGGAGTGTTGGGAACAAATTCGAGATCGATGGCCAGCATCCGCTCGCGCACCTCGGGCTGCTTGAGGATGTTGGCGATCGTTTCGTTGAGGTACTTGACGATCGCATCGGGCGTGCCCTTCGGCACCAGCAGCATTTCGCCGAACGAAGCTTCGTAGCCGGGCACGCCGGCTTCTGCGATCGTCGGCACCTCGGGGGCGATGGGCACGCGTTTTGACGACGTGACTCCCAGCGCATTCAACTTTCCGCTCTTAACGTGCGGCATCACCACCGGCGTGGCCAGGAACCCGCACGGCACTTGGCCTCCGATCACGTCTTGGGTGGCAGGCCCCGGGCCTTTGTACGGAACATGGGTCATCTTCAGGCCCGTTGCGGCAATGAAAAGCTCCGCCGACAGATGGCCTGGCGTCCCCTGACCACCCGAAGCGTAATTGAGGTCATGCGTCTTCGCATAGGCCACGAACTCGACCACCGTCTTCACTGGAACGGCCGGGTTGCACACCAGGGTCTGCGCGGTGTTCGCAAGGTAGATCACCGGCCGCAGGTCCGTGGCGGCTTTGAAGCTGAGCTTCTTGTAGAGGTGCGGGTTGATGGTGACGACGGTGTCGATCGTGGCCAGCACCGTATAGCCGTCTGCAGGCGAGCGCGCCACCAGTTCAGCGGCGAGATTGCCGCCCGCCCCGGAGCGGTTGTCCGCAATCAGTGGCTGCTTCATCGCCGCGTTGAATGGCTCGCCGATGAGCCGCACGATGAAGTCGTTTGGCGCGCCGGGCGGGAACGCGACGATGACATTCACGGGCCGGCTTGGATAGCCGACGGGCTGGGCCATCGAGGCGCCGAAAGTCGATACGAGCAAGGCGCTCGCAGCCAGAAGTGATCGACCGATGTTCATGATCTTCCTCCTTGAAATTCGCTCAAGCTGTGGCGGTATCACCAGACGCCGATGAATGTGCCGCTGCGCGACTCCTTTGCAGTCCACGCAGCAGCGTCGTGATCGCTGATCGTCGGGTGCATCCGGAGCCCACGCATCCAGTCGAAGAGCATCGTTTCGTGTTCTCGCCGAATCTGCATCCTGGAAGCATCGGTGCCAAGGTCGTCGAGTTCCATCGGGTCGTCCTGCAAGTCGAAGAGTTGCGGCGGCAAACCTTCGTAGTGCACGTACTTGAAACGCGAACTTCGCACCATAAACATCCTGCAGCCGTCGACGGGGCGGCCCAGCGGCTCGCGCACGAAGCTGCGAAACGAGTAGTCGCCTTCGCTGATGGCGAAGTCGCGCCACGGGCCTGCATAGGGTTCCTGACGCAACAGCGGCACCAACGAGCGCCCCTCGAGCTGGTGCGTCGCGGGTTCGCCGCCCAGGCTTTCGACAAAGGTCGGCAGCAAATCGATCGCCTCGACAAGTCGGCTTTCGACCGCTCCGCGCCTAGCGTGCGCCTCAGGCGACACGACGATGAATGGCACGGCCGTGACCGTATCGTGAAACAGTTCTTTCTCGCCGAGCCAGTGGTCGCCGAGATAGTCGCCGTGATCACTGCAGAACACCACCATCGTGTTGTTCCACAGGTTGCGCTCCTCCATGAAAGAGAACAGCGTTCCGAGCTGGTCGTCGATCTGCTTGACCAAGCCCATGTACGCGGGCACAACGTGACGACGCTTCGCATCGTCGGAGAAGTTGCGGCTGGCGGGTTGCGATTGGAAGCCGCGCAGTACCGGGTGCGGTTGGCTTTGCTCAGCAGCGTCGCGAATCGGGGCCGGCACATCGTCGGCGCCGAACAGTCCGTGATACGGAGCTGGCGCCACATACGGCCAATGTGGCTTGATGTAGGACAGATGCAGACACCATGGCGACTCACCGCATTCGGAAATGAAGTCGATTGCACGACGCGTCGCGTAAGCCGTCTCCGAGTGATCGGCTGGTATCGCGGCAGGCAGATGCGCCCAGCGCATCGACCAGCCGCTGCGCAAAGTCTTTTCACGGTCGAGAGCCGAGTTCACCCAGTCATGCCATGGGTTGTTGCCGCCGAACCCATGAGCACGCAGATAGTTCGCGTAGCGGTTGTCGGCTGGCACGGTCGGGCCGGGCCAGATGCCGTCATCGCGCTCGAAGGCGTCGAAGCCCCCCTCGGCGGCGAGTCTTGCTGCGGGTGAGGCCATGTCCGCGCCAACTCTGATCAGTCCCTTGTGGTCGGCCGTGACATGGGTCTTGCCGACGACCGCAACGCGCAGACCGAGAGCACGCAAGTGGTCGCCCAGTGTCGGGTTGTGCAACGGCAGCGGCACGAAGTTCCAGTTTGATCCGTGGCTGGCCATGTAGCGGCCGGTGTAGTAAGACATGCGCGAGACGCCGCACACTGGCCCCTGGACGTACGCATTGCTGAAGCGCACGCCGCGCGCCGCGAGCGAATCGATGTGCGGTGTCGACATGTGCTTTGCGCCGTAGCACGACAGGTAGTCACGCCGAAGCTGGTCGGCCATGATGAAGAGGATGTTCTTGGTCATCTGCTTCGGTGGATGCTTAGATGCGAGTAGAGCAGGCCGTTGGCAGCGGCGTAAGATGCCGGCGTCATATCAGCCATAACCGCCGGCTATGCGGGAGCCCTCCGATGCGACTCACCCAGATCAGGGACTTCGTGGCGGTCGTGGACGCCGGAAGCATCTCTGCGGCGGCGCGTTTGCTCAATGTGTCACAACCGGGGTTGACGAAGAGCATCGGCAACCTCGAGGCCGAGTTGGCAGTCTCGCTACTGCAACGTACGCCTCGAGGTGTGTCGTTGACGCGCTACGGACGCGCGTTCTATGCGCGAGCGCGCGCGGCGCATTCAGAGCTCGACAAGGCGCAGCAGGAATTGGCCCAGCTCGCGGGAGGGCACACCGGCAAGGTGGCGATCGGGTTCGGGCCCCTCGCGGCGGCTTTGGTATTGCCGCAGGCGGTGCAGAGATTTCGGCACCAGTACCCGACAGTCGAACTCAGGTTGCTAGAGGGCTTCGCGCACGCCCTGATGCCGCTCACGCGTGACGAAACGCTCGACATGATGATCGGGCCGCGGCTCCCCGGGCGCGGCGCCGATCCATCCGTGCGCTACCGGCCGATATTCAGCAACGATCAGATCGTCGTGGGGCGACGGGGGCACCCGCTGGCTCGCGCTCGCTCGATCAACGAACTGGCCGAGGTGTGTTGGCTTAGTTTTGAACCTCGCGCGGTCATCGATCGCGTCCTCGTCGCACTGGGATTGACAGGTTCGCGCGAACTCATCCAATGTGAATCGTTGAACGTGATGGTGGCTTTGCTGGCAGATACGGACATGCTGGCGGTGACGTCGCGGCGGATGCTGTCGCTTCCACAGGCCGGCGCATCTTTGCTCGAAATCAGGACCGCCGAACGGATGCCGTCGATGACGACCGGATTGTTCACCAGGGCAGATGCGCCGCTCACGCCTCCAGCCGCCGCGATGGCGAAAGCACTGGTTGAAATCGGTCGGGAGTTGCCGCTGAGCGAGGCAACCGCCACTCGGCGGCCTTGATGGCTACGACGCTGGCTTACCGAGCAGTCCAAACTGCGGGAATTGGTCGCGCCGTTTCTGACCGTTCTGAGATGCCGCAACACGCCGCGGAGGATGCCATGCCGACGCTGGGCCACGAGCTTCTTCGTGTGCATCGATTTGTCGTAGAGATTCGGTTCGAGCGGCAGTCGCCGCAACGCGCCGTCGCCTCTTTTTCCGACTGCGCAATGCCTTGGTCGAACAGGTCCGAGGCACGAGCGGCTGGAGCTACCACCGCAACTACAGCCCCGCCCGAGACCGGAAGCAACCCTTACGAAAGGACGTTTCGAATGCGCGGCATCACATCCCTACGTTTGCCCAGCGAGCTTGACCGTTTCAGATATGTAGAATCTTATCAATCGAAGCGTAGCGTTTCGGGAAAGCTTGTTCTTGCGAGGAATGGTCTACTCGAAGGCCGACCTCTTCGGACGTCGGCACTTGGCAGTTATGGCAAGACTTGCATAACGGCCATAAGCAGTCTTCGCTCATCGTCCGCTGTGCCGCCAGCCCGTCGTTAACTTTGTCCAGGTAAGTTGTTGGCCCGATGCCCGGCGCGCCGAGGGATAGCACGCGCCGCAAGCAGCCACAGCGCGCGATGCGCATTGCTCCGGCCTGCAGGTCAACGAGCGTGCTGCGAACTGATGGTGGCAAGCACTTTGGAAGTGGCGGCCGTCAAGGGCTCAATCGCCACGTCCGGAAACGGAGAGACGCTGCTGACGTTGATCTCGCACAAGACGTACTTCTCCTTGTCCCCGGACACTTTTTCCCCCAGCAGAAAGTCGGCATCCCACAGCATCGGCAGGTCTCCCGCGCACAGCCCCACTCGACGGCAAAGCGGGCAGAGCCATTCGCCTTCCAGGCGTCGGCGCAGTTCCTGAAAACGGGGGTCGTTTGCGTCGCTGTAAAGACGCTGGTTGGGCGGCGGCGGGTCGCCA
>JANLUW010000623.1:0-4858 GCA_031363645.1 Rhizobacter sp.
ACCCTCCTTGCGCGGCACCTCGATCGGGATATCGACCTGAATCGGTCGCGGCTGGGTCTCGAAAACGAGCGGGAAACCAATGATGCCGATGACCACCAGCACCGCGGCGCCGATGAGGCGCTGGCGGGCCCGCGTTCGAGCGCGCTGCACGCCATCGACCGGTTCGCTCACCGCGTTGACCGGGGCATCACCGCGTTTGAAAATGGATGTCAGACCCATGTGCGATGCAAGTTCCGGTGATGCGAATTGGAGCGTTGTACTGCGGGCTCGGTACCCTTGCAACCGCGTTGCAGCCGATCGTGTCCAGCGCATCCACTGACTGGAACTCGGGCTTCAGGCTGCGTGTTTGCCGGCCAACCGGGGAACGCCGTCTTTGAGCACGCCACCGACCGCGCGGAACGATCCGAAGACTACGATTCTATCAGCGGGGTCTGCCACGGCGAGGGCTGCGCGCAGAGCCTGCATCGGGTCGTCATGGCACGCTACCGTAACGGGTCCAGGGCCTTTGACGGCGAGCCCGTCGCGCAGCGCGGCAAGGTCTGCGGCCCGCGCCGCGCGTGCCACGGGCAGGTCGGTGAAATGCCAGTGGTCGACGATCGGCACCATGCGCGAGAGCATCGCGGTGAGGTCTTTGTCGGCCATTGCACCGAACACCGCGTGGGTGCGCGGGAAAAATCCCATCTGGTCGAGGTTCTGTGCCAGCGCGGCAACCGCGTGCGGGTTGTGGGCCACGTCGAGCACCAGCGTCGGTTGCCCGGCCACGATCTGAAAGCGCCCCGGCAACTCAACCGTCGCGAACCCCTGGCGCACGGCCTGCGCGGTGATCGGCAATCGCGTGCGCAGGGCTTCAAAGGCCGCGAGCACGCCAGACGCGTTGAGCAACTGGTTCGCCCCGCGCAACGCCGGGTAGGCCAGCGCGTTGAAGCGCCGGGTTCGGCCCGACCAACGCCATTGCTGCTTGTCGCCGGAATAGTTGAAATCGCGACCGAAGCGCGACAGGTCAGCGCCGACGCGCGCTGCTTCGTCGCTCAGGCTTTGCGGCGGCATCGGGTCGCTGACGATTACCGGCCTGCCCGCGCGCATGATGCCGGCCTTCTCGATCGCAATCGTTTCGCGGTCGTGGCCAAGGTACTCGGCGTGGTCGATGTCTATGCTGGTGATGATCGCGCAATCGGCGTCGAACGCGTTGACCGCATCGAGCCGGCCGCCCATGCCGACTTCGAGGATCACGAGATCGAGTTCGATGCTCGCGAGCAACCGCGCGATCGCCAGCGTGGTGAATTCGAAGTACGTGAGGCCGATCTCGCCACGTGCTTGCTCCACTGCCTCGAAGTGCGGCAGCAAAGCGGCCTCGCTGACCATCTCGCCGTTGACCCGGCAACGCTCCTCGAAGTGCACGAGGTGCGGCTTCGAGTACAGGCCGACGCGGTAGCCGGCCTGCAGCGCAATCGCCTCCAGCATCGCGCAGGTCGAGCCTTTGCCGTTCGTGCCGGCCACGGCGATCATCGAGGCCGTGAAGTGCAGATCCAGTCGTTCCCTGACGCGGCGCGTGCGCTCCAGCGTCATGTCGATCTCTTTCGGGTGCAGACGCTCGCAGCGCGCCAGCCAGCCGGCCAGGGAAGTCGGCAGATCGGAATCAGCTAACGGCATCGGCGCTTTGGCGTTGCAGCATCGCGATCGCCCTTGCGATGACGCCGCGCAGTTCGCGCCGATCGATGATGGCATCGACGGCGCCGGTCTGCAGCAAAAATTCAGCGCGCTGGAAACCCTCGGGCAATTTCTCGCGAACCGTGTTTTCAATCACGCGCGGCCCGGCAAAACCGATCAGCGCCTTCGGCTCGGCGATGACCATGTCGCCGACGAACGCGAAGCTCGCCGACACACCGCCCATCGTCGGGTCGGTCAGCACGCTGATGTAGGGCAGGCGCGCCTTGGCCAGATGCGTCAATGCGGCGTTGGTCTTGGCCATCTGCATCAAGCTCAACAAGCCTTCCTGCATGCGGGCGCCGCCGGTGGCCGTGAAGCTGACGAACGGCGTCTTCTGTTCGATCGCTGTTTCGACGCCGCGCACGAAGCGCTCGCCGACCACCGACCCCATCGAGCCGCCCATGAACTCGAACTCAAAGCACGCGACGACGATCGGCACGCTAAGCACCGAGCCGCCCATCACGACCAGCGCGTCGGTCTCACCGGTGTTTTCGAGTGCGTCTTTCAGGCGCTCGGTGTACTTCTTGCTGTCCTTGAACTTCAGCGCGTCGACCGGGAGCACCTCTTGCCCGATCTCGAAGCGGCCTTCGGCATCGAGGAACGCATCGAGTCGCGCGCGCGCGCCGATCCGGTGGTGGTGATTGCACTTCGGGCAGACGTTGATGTTCTGCTCGAGGTCGGTCTTGTAGAGCACCGTCTCGCACTGCGGGCATTTGATCCACAGGCCTTCCGGTACGGTGCGGCGCTCATTGCGTTCGTTCGGTTGAATCTTCGGGGGCAGCAGTTTTTCGAGCCAACTCATGACGTTCCTTTCAGGAATCCAGCGCGGCGCGGATGCCGCCAATGAACTTACCCGCGGCGGCTGCCACATTCTCGCGCGTCTGCGCCTCCAGCAGCTGCACCAGCGCCGTGCCGATCACGACCGCATCCGACACGGCCGCGACGGCCTGCGCTGTCTTCGCATCGCGGATGCCGAAGCCCACGCCGACGGGTAGTTTCACATGCCGCCTGATGCGCGGCACCATCGCGGCCACCGCCGCGGTGTCTAGGTGGCCGGCGCCGGTCACGCCCTTGAGCGAAACGTAGTAGACGTAGCCGCTCGCAATGCGACCGACATGCGCCATGCGCGCTTCGGTCGACGTGGGCGCAAGCAGAAATATCGGGTCGAGTCCGTTCGTTCGTAACGTGGCGGCGAACGCTTCGCATTCTTCGGGCGGGTAGTCGACGATGAGCACGCCATCGACGCCGGCTGCGCGCGCGTCGGCCACGAACCGGTCGACGCCGTAACGCTCGACAGGGTTGGCATAGCCCATAAGCACCACCGGCGTGGTGTCGTTCTGCGTGCGAAAGCCGCGCACGAAGTCGAGCACTTGGGGCATGCCGATGCCGCGCGCCAGCGCGCGCTCGCCGGCTTTCTGAATCACCGGGCCGTCGGCCATCGGGTCGGAGAACGGCACGCCGAGTTCGATCACGTCGGCGCCGGCGTTGGCCATCGCCAGCATGATGTCGACGGTGGCATCGGCGAACGGATCGCCCGAGGTCACGTACGGGATCAGCGCCTTGCGACCACTCGCCTGCAGCGCATCGAAGGTGACCTTGATGCGGCTCATTTCGGCCCCTTCACGATCGCCTCGGCGCCTTTGGCGGCCTGACCCTGGCACGACGGGCGGCAAAAGAAGTCGGCGCCTGAGAGGTCGGCGATCGTGCCGATGTCCTTGTCGCCCCGGCCGGAGAGATTGATGAGCAAATGTTGATCGGCACGCATCGTCGGTGCGAGCTTCATCGCATAGGCCACGGCATGCGCCGATTCGAGCGCCGGGATGATGCCCTCGGTGAGGCACAGGCGGTGAAACGCCTCGAGTGCTTCGGTGTCGGTGATGCCGACGTACTCGGCGCGGCCGATGTCTTTTAGGTATGCGTGCTCGGGGCCCACGCCGGGGTAGTCGAGCCCGGCCGAGATCGAATGCGTCTCGGTGATCTGGCCGTTCGCGTCTTGTAGCAAGTAGGTGCGGTTGCCGTGCAGCACACCCGGCGAGCCGGCGATCAGCGAGGCGGCGTGCCGGCCGGTCTCGATGCCCTGCCCCGCGGCCTCGACGCCGATCAGCCGCGTGGCCGCATGGTCGATGTACGGATAGAAGATGCCCATCGCGTTGCTGCCACCGCCCACGCAGGCGATCACCGCATCGGGCTGGCGGCCGACCATCTCGGGCATCTGCACCAGGCACTCGTCGCCGATCACACGCTGGAAGTCGCGCACCATCATCGGGTACGGGTGCGGTCCGGCCACGGTGCCGATGATGTAGAAGGTGTTCTCGACGTTCGTGACCCAGTCGCGCAGCGCTTCGTTCAGCGCGTCCTTCAGCGTCTTCGAGCCGCTCTCGACCGGCACCACGGTCGCGCCCAGCAGGTTCATACGGTAGACGTTGGGCGATTGGCGCTTCACGTCTTCGCTGCCCATGTAGACCACGCACTCCAGGCCATAGCGCGCGCAGATCGTCGCGGTGGCCACGCCGTGCTGGCCGGCGCCGGTCTCGGCGATGACGCGCGGCTTGCCCATGCGGCGCGCGAGCATCGCCTGGCCGATCGTGTTGTTGATCTTGTGTGCGCCAGTGTGGTTCAGGTCTTCGCGCTTGAGAAAGATCTGCGCGCCACCGAGTTCGCGGCTCATGCGTGCGGCGTGGTAGATCGGGCTCGGCCGGCCGACGAAGTGCTTCAGCTCGGAGCGAAACTCGGCCATGAATGCCGGATCGTTCTGCACTTCGGCATAACAGCGTTTGAGCTCATCGAGCGCATGCACCAGAGTTTCGGCGACGAAGCTGCCGCCATAGGGGCCGAAGTGACCCGCGGCATCGGGTTGTTGGTAGTTCGACATGTTCACAAGAGGTTTGATCAGGCAACCGATGCAGCAGGAAGCGCAGCCGTCAGGGCATCGGCTTCGCGCACTGCATCGCAGAACCGGCGGATCGCATCGGCATCCTTGATGCCTCTCTTGGGAGATTCTGCGGATTCGACGCCGGAGCTCACGTCAACGGCCCAGGGCCGCAGCGTGTGGATGCCTCGAACCACATTTTCGGCATGCAACCAACCAGACAAAACGAGGCGATGGGGCACGGTGGAGGGAATGAGCGACCAATCGAAAGCCTTTCCACCG
>JANLUW010000634.1:0-8369 GCA_031363645.1 Rhizobacter sp.
GACCACTCGCCGGTGTTCACGTAGTCGGCACTGGCGCGGCCGCGCAGCATGTTCATCGGGACGATGGCGTTCTCGCCGATCGCGCCGCCCTGCATGAACAGCACCTTGTAGTTGGGCGGCACCGCGAGCAGCTCGCGCAGCAGCGCTTCGCACTCGGCGTGAATCGCGATGAACTCCTTGCCGCGGTGGCTCATCTCCATCACCGACATGCCCGAACCGTGCCAGTCGAGCATCTCGTCGGCTGCCACGCGCAACACGGATTCGGGCAGGGCGGCAGGGCCGGCGCTGAAGTTGAAAACTCGGGTCATGGAAGCAGGTCTCCGACGAAGCGGGTGAAGAGGCCGAGCAAGCTTAGCCGATGCGCCGCCGCGCCCCTGTTAGATTCCTTCGATGGCAGACACGACCTTCTTCTGGCACGACTACGAAACCTTCGGCCGCGTGCCCAGGCGCGACCGGCCATCGCAGTTCGCCGGTGTTCGCACCGACGCCGACCTGAAGGAAATCGGCGCCCCGCTGATGCAGTACTGCCAGCCCGCGCCCGACTTTTTGCCCGACCCCGAGGCCTGCTTGCTGACCGGCATCACACCGCAGTTGTGCTTGGGGCAAGGCGTGCCCGAGCACCGGTTCGCCGACGCGATCGAAGCGCAACTCGGCGCCCCCGGCACGGTCGGCGTCGGCTACAACTCGATCCGCTTCGACGACGAGGTCACGCGCCATCTGTTCTGGCGCAATCTGATCGACCCGTACGCACGCGAGTGGCAAAACGACTGCGGCCGCTGGGACTTGCTCGATGTCGTGCGTGCGACCTGGGCGCTGCGCCCGGAAGGCATCGCGTGGCCGCTGCACGAAGACGGCAGACCCTCGTTCAAGCTCGAACACTTGACGGCTGCGAACCAGCTCGTGCACGCCGCGGCGCACGACGCGCTCTCGGACGTGCGCGCGACCATCGCGATGGCCAAGCTGATCAAGACGCGCCAGCCGCGGCTCTGGGACTTCTGCTTGAAGCTGCGCAGCAAGCACGAGGTCGTCAAGGAGATGGGCGTGGGCAAGCCCTTCCTGCACATCTCCGGCATGTACGGCACCGAGCGCGGATGCATCGCGTTGGTCTGGCCGATCGCGCCGCACCCGACCAACAAGAACGAGGTGATCGTGTGGGATTTGGCGGCCGATCCGGCCGAGCTGTTCACTCTCGGCGTCGACGAGATTCGCACCCGCATGTTCACGCGCAGCAGTGAGCTGCCCGAGGGCGTGAGCCGGCTGCCGATCAAGACGATTCACATCAACAAGTCACCGATCGTGATCGGCAATTTGAAGACCCTGAGCGACGCGACCGCCGCCAAGTGGGGCATCGACATCCCGCAGGCGCTGCGCCATGCCGAGGCGATCGCGCAGAAGGCGCACCTGCTGGCCGGCATGTGGCCGGCGATCTTCGAGCGGCCCGCACGCGAGGGCGCGACCGACGTCGACGAAGACCTGTACGGTGGCTTCGTCGGCAACGAGGACCGCCGCAGCCTGCAGACGCTGCGCGCGCTCGACGGTCCGCAGCTCGCGGCCAAGCGACCCGCATTCGCCGATGTGCGCTTGAACGAATTGTTCTTCCGCTACCGCGCCCGGAATTTCCCCGAAACCTTGAACTTGGCCGAGCAAACGCAGTGGCTCGAACACTGCGCGCACCGCCTGCACGATGGTGCCGGTGGCGGGCTGACGCTCGAAGCGTTCTTCGAACAGGTCGACGTGCTCGGTGAGGCGGGCGACGACGGCGACGAGCGCCGACAGGACATCCTCGGCGCGCTGGTCGACTACGCCACGCAAATCGCGCCCGAGCGCGATTGAGGGTCGGCTCCGAAGGCGCGCGCCCGGTCGAGAGTCACCCGGCCGACGACGCGGCCGAAGCCGCAGGTAACGGCGCGGAAGCAGACGGCGCCGAGGCAACGGGCTTCGGTTCGATCGGCAGCAGCGGCGCTGTCTTCGGCGGTTCGACCAGATCGGCATCGGCCGCGAGATAGCGCTGCAGCAGCATGAAGAAGCGGTCGTAGAAAGGCGCCGACGTGACGGTCTCGCTCGCCACCTTGACCATCGCATCGTCGCTCGACGAGAACGGCAGCGAAAGTGAGCCGATCGGACCGACGCCCACGCTCGCCGAGGTGCTGCTCTTCTTCAACGCGTAGCGGTCCTGGAGCGCGTTGACGAACGCGATCGCTTTTTTGCCGCCGCGGCCGTCGGGTGCGCAGGTCGCGCTGAACTCGATCTCGACGTGCGACTCCGGTTCGGGCTGAAAGTTTTTTCGGCCGCGCACGTGCTCCGGGTCGGCCGTCACGATCACGAAGCCCTGACTCAGCAACGCGCGGCGCGCCGCTTCGCAGGTGTCGGGCGGCGTCCGATCGAAGCTGCGGGAGTGCGTCGTGGTCGAGCCGAAGGCTTCGGTCGCGGTCTCGGCCTTGACGTTGCCGCGGCCTGCCATCGAACCGCATGAACACAGCGCAGCGGCGGCCACCGCAATCGCCGCTGCAGTCCACACCGGCGGCAGCCGGCGCACCCGTGCCGCCGTCATGCGCCGACGGTCGAGGCCGCGTCGGTGAACTCGTCGATCCGGTCGAAGTTCAGGTACTGGTAGACCGTGTCGCTCACCGTGGTGAGCACGCCCATGTCGAGCATGTACTCGGCGCGTGTCGGGATGCGGCCGAGCTTGGCGCAAATGGCCGCGAGTTCGGCCGAGCCGAGGTACACGTTCGAGTTTTTGCCCAGGCGATTCGGGAAGTTGCGGGTGCTGGTCGAGAAAACGGTCGCGCCTTCTTTGACCTGCGCCTGGTTGCCCATGCACAGGCTGCAGCCCGGCATTTCCATGCGCGCACCGGCGTTGCCGAGCACGCCGTAGTGGCCTTCGTCGCTGAGCTTTTTCGCGTCCATTTTGGTGGGCGGTGCGACCCACAGTTTGACGGGAATGTCGCGCTTGCCTTCGAGCAGCTTGCTCGCCGCGCGGAAGTGGCCGATGTTGGTCATGCAGGAGCCGATGAAGACCTCGTCGATCACCGCGCCGGCCACTTCACTGAGCGTTTTGACGTCGTCCGGGTCATTCGGGCAGGCGACGATCGGCTCAGCCACATCGGCCAGGTCGATCTCGATCACGGCGGCATATTCGGCATCAGCGTCGCCCTGCAGCAACTGCGGATTCGCGAGCCAGGCTTCTTGCGCCGCGATGCGGCGTCGCAGCGAGCGCGCATCGGCATAACCATTAGCGATCATCCACTTCATCATCGTGATGTTGCTGGTGATGTATTCGGCGATCGGCGCCGGGTTCAGGTGCACGGTGCAACCAGCCGCGCTGCGCTCGGCCGAAGCGTCGCTCAGCTCGAAGGCTTGCTCGACCTTCAAATCGGGCAGGCCCTCGATTTCGAGAATGCGACCCGAGAAGATGTTCTTCTTGCCCTTCTTCTCGACCGTGAGCAAGCCCGCCTTGATCGCGTACAGCGGGATCGCGTTGACCAGGTCACGCAGCGTCACACCGCGCTGGGCTGCGTCAGCCATCGTGCCCTTGAAGCGCACCAGCACGCTCTCGGGCATGTCGAGCGGCATCACGCCGGTGGCCGCCGCGAACGCGACCAGCCCCGAGCCGGCCGGGAAGCTGATGCCGATCGGGAAGCGCGTGTGCGAATCGCCGCCGGTGCCCACCGTGTCGGGCAGCAGCAGGCGATTGAGCCAGCTGTGGATGACGCCATCACCCGGGCGCAGCGAGATGCCGCCGCGGGTGCTGATGAAGTCGGGCAGCTCGTGGTGCATCTTCACGTCGACCGGCTTCGGGTACGCGGCCGTGTGGCAGAACGATTGCATCACCAGATCGGCGCTGAAGCCGAGGCAGGCGAGGTCTTTGAGCTCGTCGCGCGTCATCGGGCCGGTGGTGTCCTGCGAGCCCACCGAGGTCATGCGCGGCTCGCAGTAGGTGCCCGGGCGCACGCCTTGCTGCTCGCTGTTCACGACCGGCAACCCGCAGGCCTTGCCGACCATCTTCTGGCCGAGGCTGAAGCCGCGCTTCGTGTCGACCGGGTGGGTCGGCAGGCGGAAGAGGGTGCTGGTCGGCAGGCCGAGCGCCTCGCGGGCCTTGGCGGTCAGGCCGCGGCCGATGATCAGCGGGATGCGGCCGCCGGCGCGCACTTCGTCGAACAGCACGTCGCTCTTCACGGTGAACTCGGCGATGACTTTGCCGTCCTTCAGCGCCTTGCCTTCGTAAGGGCGCAGCTCGACCACGTCGCCCATGTTCATCTGGCTCACGTCGAGCTCGATCGGCAGCGCGCCCGAGTCTTCCATCGTGTTGTAGAAAATAGGTGCGATCTTTGAGCCGAGGCAGACGCCACCGAAGCGCTTGTTCGGCACGAACGGGATGTCTTCGCCGGTGAACCACAGCACCGAGTTGGTGGCCGACTTGCGGCTCGAACCCGTGCCGACCACGTCACCCACATAGGCCACCAGGCGGCCCGCTCTTTCGCACGTTGCGCGCATGCCTTCGATGAACTTCACCGGGCCGCGCTTGCCGTCTTCTTCGGGCAGCGCGCGCGGGTCGAGGCCGGGACGCGCGTTCTTGTGCATCGCCAGCGCGTGCATTGGAATGTCCGGGCGGCTCCAGGCGTCGGGCGCGGGCGAGAGGTCGTCGGTGTTGATCTCGCCGGTGACCTTGAAGATGCTGACCGTGATCGACTTCGGCACTTCGGGGCGCGAGGTGAACCACTCGGCATCGGCCCAGCTTTGCAGCACAGTCGCGGCGTTCACGTTGCCCTTTTCGGCCTTCTCCTGAACGTCGTGAAACTGGTCGAACATCAGCAACGTTTTCTTGAGGCTTTCGGCGGCCACCGAACCGACCGAAACATCGTCGAGCAGGTCGACCAGCGGGCCGATGTTGTAGCCACCGAGCATCGTGCCGAGTAACTCGGTGGCGCGCGCGCGAGAAATCAGCGGCGTGACCTCGGTGCCGTGCGCAACCGCCGCGAGGTAGCTCGCCTTGACCTTGGCCGCATCGTCGACACCGGCCGGCACGCGGTGCGTGATCAGCTCGACCAGCGCGGCTTCTTCACCGGCTGGCGGCGCCTTCATCAGCTCGATCAGCGCGCCGGTTTGCTGGGCCGACAGCGGCAGCGGTGGGATGCCGAGGGCAGCGCGTTCGGCAACGTGTTGGCGGTAGGCTTGCAGCATGGAGAGCTCCTGGAGGTTCTGGAAAAAGAGGGGGCGAAGCCGGGCGGGGTTGTCGTCACGCGGCCTTCGGCACGATGACTTTCAGGCCCTTGAAATAGTCGCGAAAAAAGCCGGCGTCGTGCGTGATGAGTGCGCTGCATTGAAGCAAGGCGTGGGACCCAACGATGAAGTCCGGCACCGTGCGCTGCCTCAGGCCACCGCGCTGCCGGTAGCGCCGTTGCATCTCGCCAGCGCGCACCGCCGACTTCGACTCGAGAGCCAGATAGGAGACACCCATGTCTTCGAGGACACCGAGCGCTTCGGCGCCGTCTCGCAGCGCGCTCGTGATCTCGGCCAGAACGACATCGCAAACGACCACCGGACCGATGGAGAGTGCCTGCCGAATGCTCGTCTCGGCACTCGCTGCGGCGAGTTCTGCGCCAGACAAGAGATCGACGATGACCGACGAATCGATGGCGATCATGCGCCGAGCGCGCGATCAAACATCGAGCGGATCACCCGGCGCGCGCCCACGGATGGCGCGCATCGCTTCATCGGTCGATGCGAAGCCGTCGAGCTCGAACCGACCGCGCGCGCGCGAAATCGCGTCGTCGACGTTCTTGCGCAAGATGATGCGGCCGCCGTCGATCTCGACCTCGAGCCGGGTGCCCTTGGTCAGCCCGAGCGCGTCGCGCACGGCCTTGGGCAAGGTGATTTGCCCGCGTTCGGCAACAGTGGCTTCCATGGCGTGACCCTCGAAATTGGTATGTACAAATTATACATACCGAAGTCGACGTACTTTATCATCGCGTCGAAAATCGCCGCGCCGAAAAACTACTTGGGCGACGCGGGCGCGGTCGTGGAAGCCTCCGGTGCGCTCGCCGAGCTCGCCTCAGCAGCCGGCGCCGCTGCCGAGGCCAGCGTTGCCGCCTTCGCCGCGCGCGCGGCTTCGATCAATTCGCGCTGTTTCGGACTGACACAGTCATCGACGATGCGCTGTGCGGTTTTCACGTTAAGCAGCATCGACTTGCTGGCGATTTGCACCATCAAAGTGTCGCCCCGCACATCTTCCAGGCGAATCGCGCCGGTCGAAGACAGCACCGGCTTCATCACGTAATTGACCTTGCCGTGCCTGACATCGACATACGACGGGTACTTGGGACTTGTCGAGATGTCGATCGTCTGTTTGAACTCGCAGTCGTAGACGCCGTAGAAAACGCGTTCGGCCGCGTCGATCTGCTCTGCAGTGGCGGCCGCAGGCGGCGCTGGCTCGGCGGGCGCCGTCTTGACAGGGCCTTTTTTCGCGACCTTGGCCGCAGCCGGCTTCTTGGCTGGCGCGGTTTGCGCGGTCGCTGCCGGCAGCGCGGCGCAAAGGACGACCGCCGCAACGGCGAGGATGGTCTGACGGGCCAGGGTGTGAGTGGTCATGGTCGGGTGCAGGATGGAGGGAACGCGATTGTCGCGGCCAAGCCCTGCGACTCGTGAGCAATTGCAACAGCAACTCCGTGCAAATCGCAGCCGCACGCGACGCATCAATCGGCGATCTCGAGGCCGAAGAAGCGCTGGCGAATCTGCGTGGGCAGGTCCTGGCCGGTGCGCTGCGCGCGCTTGAGTACGCGCCAAAAGTAAGGGTAGCTGGCCCGGTCGTGCAAGGTGTCGCGGTGGCGGGTCGGCGCCCATTGCGCGTCTTGTGCGGCCGTGATGATCTGACATGCCTGCTCGACTTCGGCAGCACTCGGCGCGAAGGCTTCGACGATCGGCCTGATCTGGTTCGGGTGAACGCTCCGCATGCGCGTGTAGCCGAACTCGCGCGAGGCGCGCGTGGCGGCTGCCGAAATCGCGCCTTTGTCGTCGAACTCGGTGACGACGCAATGCGACGGTACTTTGGCGAAGCCGTGGCACGCCGCTGCGATTTCGAGCTTCGCGCGCACGACCAGCGGGTGCGTGAACTGGCCCTCGGCGCTCATGCCCGCAGCGGGGATCGCGCCGCGGTGCGCAGAGACGAAATCCATCAGCCCGAACGAGATCGATTCGATGCGCGGATGCGCCGCGATCCGGCCGACCTCGCGCAGCGCGCCGTGCGTCTCGACCAACGTGTGGATCGGGATCGGCTTGGCCAGCGCGTGAACGCGGCTTTGGTGGTCGATCTGGTCGATCGCACGTTGCACGTCGGCGAAATCGCGCGGCTTCGGCAACATCAGGTAGGCCAGGCGCGTGCCGGCCCGGCCGATGAGCGTGGCCACGTCGTCGGCGAAGCTCGGGTGGGAGGCGGGGTGCAGGCGTGCGCCGACCCGCTCGAACCGGTTTTCGGCCGATGCCGCGAACTCGGCCACCATGTGCGCGTGCTCGGCCTCGCCTCCCACTGGCGCGCCGTCTTCGCAATCGAGCGTCACGTCGAACACCGGGCCCATCGCGGCCTGCAGCGCGAGGCTCTTGCGCATGCGCGCCTCGACGCCGCAGTAGTGGTCGCAAACCGGCAGGTCGGGGGCGAGGTCGTCGCTGTCGAACAGCGCCTCGCGCGGGTCCACGCTCAACACTCGGGCCGCCGCGCCGGGCCGCCCCAAGCAAGGCCGGATCCTCCCGGAGGGTCGATTGCAGTACCCGGCAAGCGGGGTGTCGTCATTCCTAAAGCAGGTGCTTGACGCCGTCTTGCTCAGCTTGCAGCTCGGCAAGCGTGAGGTCGATGCGCTTCTGGCTGAAGGCATCGATCGCGAGGCCTTCGACGATTTTGTATTTGCCGCCTTCGGTCGTGACCGGAAAGCCGAACATCACGTCTTTCGGGATGCCGTACTGGCCGTCTGATGGCACGCCCATCGTGACCCACTTGCCTTGGGTGCCAAGGGCCCAGTCGTGCATGTGGTCGATCGCGGCGTTGGCTGCCGATGCCGCAGAAGAAACACCGCGCGCCGCGATGATCGCTGCGCCGCGCTTGCCGACGGTCGGCAAGAACGTATCGGCGTTCCAGACCTGGTCGTTGATCATGTCTTTGACGCTCGCCTCGCCGATGGTCGAAAAACGGTAGTCGGCGTACATGGTGGGCGAGTGATTGCCCCACACGGCGAGCTTCGCTATGTCGGCAACGGCCTTGCCGGTCTTCGCAGCGATCTGGCTCAGCGCGCGGTTGTGGTCGAGGCGTAGCATCGCGGTGAAGTTCTCGCGCGGCAGGCTCGGCGCGCTTTTCATCGCGATGTAGGCGTTGGTGTTGGCGG
>JANLUW010000638.1:0-17011 GCA_031363645.1 Rhizobacter sp.
CCGTTTGCCATTGATCGCCGCGCGCGGGCGGGGGCGCCTCGGCCAGCTCGGCCGAGAGTGCCCCGGGTTGCAGCCGAACCATCAACGCTCTGGCGCCGGAGGGGTCGACTGCGATCAGCAGGCGAGCCAACTCGGTGGCGCGCAGGCCGACAGCGGAAAGGGCAGGTTGCGCGAGCAGCGCATGCCGGGCCACCAACCGCGGGATTACCAGGTGCTTGACCAAAGCGGCCAACGCGGGTCCGGTCGGCTTGTCGACAAACATGGATGAAGCGGCGGCCGGTGGTATCGGCGCCAGGCGCGCGAGCAATGCCGGCGCCGCGTCGGGGTGCCGGTACAGGCCTTCGATCAGTTCGGGCGTGATGTCGAATGCGTCACCTGCTGCCGAGTCGTTGCCTGGGGGCCGCTTGCAGAGCTTCATGTCCCAGTCGGCGAAGCAGCGCACGGCCGTGGGTTCGTTGCCCATGACCTCGATGTCGGTGTGTCGAGGGTCGCGTTTCAACGAATCCCAGACTCGCTTCATGCCCTCAGCAGGGCCTTCGAGCCACTGGAAGAAACGGCCTTTGTCGTAAATCAGCAGGCCTGTGAGGCCCTCGCTTCGATTGCGGATCTGGGCCGACCGCAGCAGCCGCTGCAGCTCGAGTTCCGACACCGGGCCGATCGATCGGCTGCGGTAGGTCAGCGTCGAAAACCAGGTCGAGCGGTCGACACCTGCCTCACCTTGGCCGGACAGGCAAAACGATGGGGACGTTTCGGCAGCTTGCATCGCTCTCTCCTTGGTGCAACGTGCTCTAGCTCGGTCTTGTGCGAGCGATAGCCGGGCCTGCTTTTTGGGCTGAAAACCGTTACGGGTCAGGAAAAACCCCGACATTCAAATGGTCGACCTTAGAGGCTGTTCCTGTCAAGCGGGAATCTCCGACTGTCGATCGGCTTCGCATCGCCTGCGGGCGTCGAATTGGCGGCGTCAAACTTCGAAATTGAGTGCCGACCCAGGCACCGGCGGCACTGACGCACGCACCATGCCGCGGGCGACGAACACTGCGCCTGCCGCGGCGCTGTCGGCCTTGAAGCGATCGAGCCGATCGGCCAGCAAGCTCCACGGCCGCGCGAGCCCGGCAAGCGAGCTGACCGAATGCAGCGCCGCGCCGAGAACGAACAGATTCACTGGCCAGGCCCACAGCGCCGACCATTTCAGGCCGCAGGCGACAACGCCCGCGCCCGTGCGCAATGCGCGCATGAAATTGGCGACCGCGGCAGGCGAGCGCAGGATGTCGTGGGTAAAGTGGAAGAGGACGTCGTCGGCTCGATGGCTCGTTGCGGCAGTGATCGCCGTGAACTCGATCTCGGCGTCTTCGGCCGATGCTGCGATCAGCGTCACGTTCTGCCAGCGATGCCGCTGCACGCACTCGCGTGCTTTAGCGAGCATCTCGGGGCATTGCTCGATGCCGACGATGCGGCCGCGTGCGCCGACGGCGTGATGCAGCAGCGGCAGGCTCAGGCCGGTGCCGCAGCCCGCGTCGATCACCGTGTCGCCGGGGCGCAGCCCGAGCCTGGCCACTGCTGTACGACGTATCGGCACGAACAGCGCCAACTCCACGTCGTAGACCGACGCGCGGCGGCAGTATTGCGCCAACGCGGCCTTGTGCGGATTTGTCGGTGCGGGCATCGTGAAGGCGGATTTGAAGCAGGGTTCGATGCCAGACCAGCTGCCATCGGGTGACCGACGTGGCACGTTATCAGCGCCGCGATGCGATCGAGCCGTTTGGCCCAATCACGGGTCGGCACGTCCATCCGATCGAGGCTGTTCCCTGCGCCGGCAGGTGAATCGAAGGTCTGTTACCGTCCGGCCCCACAGAGTTCCGAGGAGAAGCCGCATGAGCGGTCCAAGCAAACGCCTGCGCGATCTGACTGACGCTCGCCTGCGCGAGATGCGCCGCGGCGTGGAGAAGGAAAGCCTGCGCGCGTTGCCCGATGGCGGCCTCGCGCTCACGCCCCACCCAGCCGCACTCGGCTCGGCGCTGACGCACCCGCACATCACCACCGATTTCAGCGAGTCGCAACTCGAATTCGTCACCGGCGTGCACCCGAATGCGCAAGCCTGCGCCGACGAGCTGACGCAGATCCACCAGTTCACCTACCGCGCGATGCAAGCGTTGGGTGACGAGATGCTGTGGGTCTCCAGCATGCCGTGCGGGTTGCCGACCGACGAGACGATTCCGACCGGCCGCTATGGTTCGTCGAACATCGGCCGCGCGAAGAGCGTCTACCGCTTAGGCTTGGGCTACCGTTATGGCCGGCGCATGCAGACGATTTCGGGCATTCACTACAACTGGTCGATGCCCGGCATCACGACCGACGAATACTTCGGACTGATCCGCAATTTCAGGCGCGAGTCGTTCCTGCTGCTGTATTTGTTCGGCGCGTCGCCGGCCTTGTGTTCGAGCTTCGTTGCAGGGCGTGACCACGAGCTGCAAAAGCTCAAAAACCACACGCTGCACATGCCGCAAGGCACCTCCCTGCGCATGGGGCGGCTGGGTTACCAGAGCGACGCGCAGTCGACGCTCTCGGTCAGCTACAACAGCCTGGAGAGCTATGCCGCCTCGCTGCAAGAGGCGCTGACCAAGCCGTACCCGGCGTACGAAGCCGTCGGCATTCGCAACCCGGGTGGCGACTACAACCAGCTCGCGACCAGCCTGTTGCAGATCGAGAACGAGTTCTACGGCACGATCCGCCCGAAACGCGTGATCTTCCCGGGTGAGCGGCCGCTGCACGCGCTGCGTGAACGCGGTGTCGAATACGTCGAGGTGCGCTGCATGGACCTCGACCCGTTCGAGCCGGTCGGCATCAACGCGCAGACGATGCGGTTCATCGACATGTTCCTGCTCCATTGCCTGCTCACCGAGAGCCCGCCCGACACGGAGAGCGAGATCGGCGCACTCGCGCGTAACCAGCAGCGCGTGGCCGCACGCGGGCGCGAGCCGGCGCTGCGGCTGGAGCGCTTCGACGCCGCGGTGACGCTGGCGGAATGGGGCGGCGAAATTCTCGTGGCGCTCGCGCCCATCGCGGCGCGCCTCGATGCGTTGGACGGTAGCGCGGGAACCCACTACCGCGACGCGCTCGCGGCGGCCCACGCCGTGCTGCGCGAGCCCGAAACCTCGCCCTCGGCGCGCGTGCTCGCGACCATGGCACGCGACTTCGACAGCTCTTACGTGGCCTACACGCGCGCGCAGTCGGTGCAGACGCGCAATGCGTTGCTCGCACTGCCGTTCGCCGACGACGCGCAAGCGCGCTTCAACGCCGAATCGAAGGCCTCGGTCGACGAGCAAAAGCGCATCGAGGCCAGCGACAGCCTGCCGTTCGAGGCCTACAGGCTGCAGTACCTCTCGGCCGAACGGCTCGGTGTTCCGGGCAAGCGCACGCCGGTGCGCGTGTAGCAGCGGTCCGGGCGGCCGGGCCAACTACCCGAAGAAACTCCGCACCGCCTGCATCAGTGCCGGCCAGTCGGTGAGCGCGACGAACGCGACACCGGCAAAAGCGCCGGCGATATGCGCGTCGTGGTTGACCCGCCCGCGCGCCTGGTGTGCCGCGTACCAGCTGTACGCGAGATAGCACAACGCGAACACCGGCGCCGGGATCGGCACGGGAATCGGCAGGATGAAGATCGAGCTCTGAGGGTGGTACACGATCGAGGCGAACAGCACCGCGAGGATCGCGCCCGAGGCGCCCAGGCTGCGGTACTCGGGCTCGTGCCGGTGCTTGAGCCAGGTGCCGGCGTCGCTCACCAGCAGCCCGAAGAAATACAACGCCAAAAAAGCCGGCGTTCCGATCGTGCGTTCGAGGCCGAAGCCGAAGGCCCAGAACGTGAACGCATTGAACAGCAAGTGCATCACGTCGGCGTGCAAAAAGCCGCTCGTGATCAGCGTGTGCCACTGCCGGCGCGGCGCCAGCCAATGCGGGCGAAAGAGGTTGCGGTCGACCATCGACGGCGCCCGAAACAGACCGATCAGGCTGGCTGCGACCATGGCCGCGAGCAGCAGCGCCGCACCGGGCGTGTCGTTGAGCAGGGCTTGCAGTTCGTTCATTACATTAGCTGCATCAGCTCACGGGCTCACAGAGGAAAAGACATGTGGATATTGACCGAGGCGCCACGCGGCAGCAATTTCTATGAAGCGCAATCGACGCCCGGCAACAAGGCCTTGATCTCCGACACCTGCGACACCGTGATCTACGCGCGCTCGCAGGGCGCCGATGGCTATCGCATCGTCGCACAGCGTGGGCGCGAGACTTTCTTCATGGGCCCGACGCCGGTGCGTGGCGTCGAGGTCGACATGACGGCGCAGATGATGACGCTCGCCCGGCAGCTCGGTGCCATCGTGCTGGTCTAAAACGAAATCAACCGCCGATCCGGCTCACCAGCGCCTTCGTGAATGCCGGTGTGCTCGCCGTGCCGCCGAGGTCACCGGTGCGCACCTTGTCGAGGTTGAGCGTTTCGTCAATCGCTTTGCGCAAGCGCGTGGCAAGCGTGGGCAGCTTGACGTGGTCGAGCATCAGCGCGGCGGCCAGTAGCAGCGCGGTGGGGTTCGCGATGCCTTTGCCGGCGATGTCGGGTGCCGAGCCGTGCACGGCCTCGAAGATCGCGGCATCGGCGCCGATGTTGGCGCCCGGCGCCATGCCGAGCCCGCCGACGAGGCCGGCGATCAGGTCGGAAAGAATGTCGCCGAACAGGTTGGTCGTGACCAGCAGGTCGAACTGCCACGGGTCGAGCACCAGCTTCATCGCGCAGGCGTCGATGATCACAGTGTCGAGCTCGAAGCGGCCCTTGTACTTGCGCTCGTACAGCTCGAGGCCGGTCTCCAGGAAGATGCCGGTCAGCGCCTTCATGATGTTGGCCTTGTGCACGATCGTGACCTTCTTTCGGCCGGTCGCGATGGCCATGTCGAACGCGTATTCGAGCAAGCGGCGGCTGCCGGCGCGGGTGTTGATGCCTGTGGCCATCGCCACGGCGTGCGGGTCGTCGTCGATCTGCACGTAATGCTCGTGGCCGATGTAGAGGCCTTCGAGGTTTTCGCGCACCACCACCAGATCGATGTTGTCGAAACGGCCACCTGGAATCACCGTGAGTGCCGGCCGCACGTTCGCGTACAGCTTGAACGCCTCACGCAGCCGCACGTTCGACGAGCGGTAGCCGCCGCCCGATGGCGTCTCGAGCGGCCCCTTGAGCGCCAGCCGCGTGCGGCGGATGCTGTCGAGCGTGGCCTTGGGCAACGGGTCGCCGCTGGCCTGCACGCCGCCGAGGCCGGCGATCTGGCGGTCCCAGACGAACGGGGCCTTGAGCGCCTCCAGCACCATCAGGGTTGCATCGACGATCTCGGGGCCGATGCCGTCGCCGGGAATCAGGGTGGCTTGAATGGGGGTGGTCATCGCGGTTCTCTCGGCGGTTCGGGAAAAGGCGCGCTGGAGCGCCCTGTCGAGCAAGCATACGCCGGGCCATCGGCAGCTCAGCGGATGCGCCAGCCGCTCAACCGCGCGTGAACAGCAGCACCGCGTTCGTGCCGCCGAAGGCGAACGATTTGCTGATCGCGGCGCGCTGGTGGGGCGCCGCGCCACCGGTGGCTAGCACGAGGTTCATCGCGCAGGCCGGATCCATCTCGGCGCAATGCGCGCTCGGTGGCAGCTCGCCGCGTTGAAGCGCAAGCACCGTGATCACCGCTTCGAGTGCGCCAGCCGCGCCGAGCAGGTGGCCGTGCAGCGCCTTGGTCGAGCTGACGCGCAGGGCATCGAAGTCGTCACCCCACACCAGCGCCAGCGTGTCGCGCTCGACCACGTCGCCGATGCGCGTGGCGGTGCCGTGCGCGTTGCAGTATCCGATATCGCGCGGCTGCAGATCGGCGCGGCGCAATGCGGCGCGCAAGGCACGCGCCTGGCCGGGGGCGTCGGGTTTGGTCAGGTGGGTGGCGTCGCTGCTGATGCCCCAGCCGGCTAGCTGCGCGTAGACGCGTGCGCCGCGGCGGCGCGCGCGCTCGGCCGATTCGAGCACCAAAATGGCCGCGCCCTCGCCGAGCGCGAAGCCGCTTCGGTCGCTCGCGAACGGTCGCACGGCCTTGGCCGCGCCGCCGGGAGCGAAGGTCGCGAGTGTTTGCATCGCCTGCCACGCCATCACCACGCCGGGCACAATCACCGCCTCGCTGCCGCCGGCGATCGCCAAATCGAGGTCACCGCGCTGAATCGCTGCCGCGGCCTCGGCGATGGCTACCGCCGACGACGCACACGCGACCGAATACGTCAGCACCGGGCCTTGCACGCGGTGGCGCATCGCGATGTGCGCGGCCGGCGCGTTCGGCATGAAGGCGGGGATCGTCAGCGGCGATACGCGCGCGCTGTTGCTGGTGCCGGATCTGGTGACGTTGCCGTTGCCACCGACAGTGCCGCTGCGGTAGGCCGCTTCGAGCGCCGTCGCGCCGCCCATGCCGCAACCCACGTAGACGCCGATGCGCTCGGGGTCGAGATCGGCCGGCGAGCCCGCGTCGCGCATGGCCATATCGGCGGCGGCCACCGCGAGCTGGCTGACGCGGTCGACACCGGCCAACTGCAGCTTGGTAAACCAGCGCGCCACGTCGAACGGGGCTGTGGCGGCAGCTGCAGGCTTCGCGAGTTCGGGGAAGACGGCCTGCACCGCCGATTCGCCCCGCATCAGCGCCGCGAACAGCGCTTGCAGGTCGTCGCCGTGCGGTGTGACGGCGCCCAGGCCGGTGACGGCGACCGGCGCGTTCACGCCGGCTGCTTGGCCCGGATCTTGTCGACCGCGGCGGCCAGTTCGGCGAGGGTGTCGATGTTGGAGTCTTCGTCGGACATCGAGATCGCGAAGCGGTCTTCGATCGCGAACAAAAACTCGACCAGCGCGAGTGAATCGAAGCCCTTTTCGCGCATCGACGCGTTCGGGTCGAGCGTGGCCGGATCGATGTCGAACTTATCGTGGATCAGTTCCTGCAGTTCTTTCAACGAGCTCATGGGGTGGTGTCCGTAGGCGTGCGCGCGATGATATCCGCAGCATTGCGCGCTCTGCCGGGGTGCCAACGCAGCGAGGGCAGCGCGAACACGAGGCCGAGCAATGCGCCGGCGAGGACGTCGAGCACCACGTGTTGTTTGATCGCGAGCGTCGACCAGCAGATCGACAAAAACCAGCCGAGGTTGGCCAGCCGCAAGCCGAGCGGTGCGCGCGCGCCGCGCAGCAGGTGCTCGATCCAGACGACCGTGAACATCGCGATCGCGACGTGCATCGACGGGCACGCGTTACCGGTCGCGTCGATGCCCTGCAGCATCTGGAAACCGGGCATGCCGGCAACGTCGAGCACCACGGGCGGCACGGCGGTCGGCCAAAAATAAAACATCGCCAACCCGGTGAGGCACAGCGCGCCCGCCCACAGCCCGTACACCACCAGCTCGACGAAGCGCAACTGCAATCCCGGCGCGATGCCGACGTACAGCCACAGTGAAAGGTAGGCGTACAGAGCGGCCGGCTGGAACGGGATCATCGGGTCGAGCGCTGTCAGCGGCATCACCGTCACCGCGTGCGCGGGGTGGCGCAGGAGGTGGAAGTAGCCGATGAAGAAGGCCCAGATCGCGGCCGATGTGCCCACGAGCTTCAGCAAAAAATGGCGGCGCATGCGCAGCGCGATCTCGGTCGTCCAGGGTGGTGGGTGCGTCATGCGCTGAACTGTCCCATGAGTTTTTGCATGCCGCAAAGATAAACTCATCCGCCATGAACACGCTGCCTTCGCGCACACGCGGCTCGCTGTCTGGTGCAATGAGATTGTCTCGATGAAAAAGGTTCAGCATGTCAGCGAAACGCCTGCGACGCAATTCCTTCGCGCGCACGGCATTTCGTTCACCGAGCATGTGTACGAGTACGTCGACCAAGGTGGCACGGCCGAGTCGGCGCGGCAGCTGGGTGTGCCCGAACACGAAGTCATCAAGACGCTGGTGATGCAGGACGAGCGCGCCCAGCCGCTGATCGTGCTGATGCATGGCGACAAGCAGGTGAGCACGAAGAACCTCGCGCGCCAGATCGGCGCGAAATCCGTTGAGCCATGCAAGCCCGAGGTCGCGCAGCGGCACAGCGGCTTCATGGTCGGCGGCACCTCGCCGTTCGGTCTGCGCAAGGCGATGCCGGTGTACGTGGAAGCGACGGCGCTGGCGCTCGAGCGCATCTGCATCAACGGCGGGCGGCGCGGGTATTTGGTGGGCATCGCACCGGCCGTGCTGACCGACTTGCTTGGTGCACGGTCAGTGAACTGCGCGTTGTGACGACATGCTCGCCGCAGGGCGCAAAATAGTGCCGCTTCGCCATCCTGCGCTCGCCGCCACCTCGCCATGCAGACCCTCTACCCCGTGCTCGCCACGCTCGCCGCTTACCTGATCGGCTCGCTGTCTTTCGCCGTGATCGTCAGCCGCGCGATGGGGCTCAGCGACCCGCGCACCTACGGCTCGGGCAACCCGGGCGCGACCAACGTATTGCGCTCGGGCAACAAGGCCGCGGCGATCCTCACGCTGCTGCTCGATGCGCTCAAAGGCTACGTTCCGGTCGTGCTGGTGAAGGAGTTCGGCGGCGCCTATGGCCTGGACGAAGGCACGCTCGCGCTCGTCGGCCTCGCGGCGTTTCTCGGCCACCTCTGGCCGGTGTTCTTTCACTTCAAGGGCGGAAAGGGCGTGGCCACGGCGGCGGGCGTGCTGTTCGGGCTGAACCCGTGGCTGGGCCTGGCGACACTCGTGACCTGGCTCATCATCGCGGCGTTCACGCGCTACTCGTCGCTGGCGGCGCTCGTCGCGGCATTGTTCGCGCCGTTCTATCAAATCCTCGGTTGGGGTGGCGGGCCTGTGGCGATCACCGTGACCGTGACGGGCGCGCTGCTGGTCTACCGCCACCAAGCCAACATCGCGAAGCTGCTCAAGGGCACCGAGGGCAAGCTCGGCCAGAACACCGCGGGCGCGGCGCCGACCCGAACCCCGACCAAACGCTCAACCAAACATTCAACCAAGCACGGAGCGAAATCATGACCCAGGGCCTGCGCCGATTCCATGTCGGCGATCGACTGTCGGAGATGACCATCCACAACGGCACGGTCTACCTCGCCGGGCAGGTGGCGAACGACGCGTCTCGAGACATCCGCGGCCAGACCGAGCAGGTGCTCGCTGCGATCGACAAGCTGCTGCACGAGGCCGGCACCGACAAGGCGCAGATTCTGATGTGCCAGATTTTCATCCAGGACCTGGCCGACTTCGCGGTCATGAACGAGGTCTGGGAAGACTGGCTCGCCCCCGGCGACGCGCCACCACGCGCAACCGTGCAAGCGAACCTCGCCAAGCCTGATTGGCGCGTCGAGATGGTGGTGACGGCGGCAGTGTGATCGCGACGAAGCGTTCACTGCTCGGGCTTGTGGCATTCGTGGTCATCGGCGCGGCAGCGATGCAGGGCTTTGCGTGGTGGTCGCGCGAGCGGCTCGGCTCGCGGGTGGCTGCCACCGCGAAGCCGGGTGACATCCACATGATCGCGTCGGTCACCTGCGTCTACTGCGCCGCGGCGCGTGCGTGGTTCATCGAACATCGCGTGCCATTTACCGAATGCCTGATCGAACGCGATGGCGTTTGCGCCGACAAGTACAACGCGTTGATGGCGCCCGGCACGCCGGTGATGCTGGTGCGCGGCAAGCGGCTGATCGGTTTCAGCGCGCAGGCGATTGCCGATGCACTTGCGACGCAGCCGCTTTGAAGTTTTCAACAACGAACCCGCATTCATGACCCAACGCGTACTCACCGGCATCACGACCACCGGCACGCCGCACCTCGGCAACTACGTCGGCGCGATTCGCCCGGCGATCGCAGCGAGCCGCGAGCCCGGCGTCGAGAGCTTCTTTTTCCTCGCCGATTACCACGCGCTGATCAAGTGCGACCAGCCGGCGCGCATCGAACGCTCGCGCCTCGAGATCGCGGCGACCTGGATCGCCGCGGGGCTCGACACCGAGCGCACCACCTTCTACCGTCAGAGCGACATCGTCGAGATTCCCGAGCTGACCTGGCTGCTGACCTGCGTCGCGTCGAAGGGCCAGATGAACCGCGCGCATGCCTACAAGGCGGCGGCCGATGCCAACGTGGCAGCGGGCGATGATGTCGACGCCGGCATCACGATGGGGTTGTTCAGTTACCCGATCCTGATGGCGGCCGACATTTTGATGTTCAACGCGCACCGCGTGCCGGTCGGGCGCGATCAGGTGCAGCACATCGAGATGGCGCGCGATCTGGCGCAGCGTTTCAACCACCTGTTCGGCAACGGCCGCGAGGTGTTCGTGCTGCCGCAGGCGAATGTCGACGAGCGTGTCGCGATGCTGCCGGGCCTCGACGGCCGCAAGATGAGCAAGAGCTACGACAACACGGTGCCACTGTTCGAGGGCGGCGCGAAAAGCCTGCGTGATGCGCTGGCCAAGGTCGTGACCGATTCGCGTTTGCCCGGCGAGCCCAAGGATGCCGACAGCTCGCACCTCGTTGCCATCTTCGAGGCCTTCGCGAGCGATGCCGAGCGGGTTGCATTCCGCAGCGAGCTGCAGGCCGGCATGGGCTGGGGCGACGCGAAGGCGCATGTCGTCGGACGCATCGAGCGCGATCTGGCCCCACTGCGCGCGCGCTATGCCGACCTGATGGCGCATCCCGAGCGCATCGAAGAGACGCTGCTCGAAGGCGCGCGCAAGGCGCGAAAGGTCGCCGCGCCGTTCCTCACCGAGCTGCGCGATGCGGTGGGCTTGCGGCGCATGGTGGCGGTGGCTGCACCCGTCTTCGCCGAGAAGGTGAAGGTCGCGATGCCGAGCTTCAAGCAATACCGCGAGGCCGGCGGCAAGTTCTATTTCAAGCTTGCGGCTGCGGACGGCCGCGTGTTGCTGCAAAGCGCGGCGTTCGATTCGGGTCGCGATGCGGGCCAGTGGATCGCACGGCTGAAAAACGAGGGCGTGGCAGCGATTCCCGATGCGCCGGTCGCGCACGGCAAGGGCGTCAGCGCACAAGACGTGGCCGATGCGCTGGCCGCGTTGGCGCTGCAACTTCAGTAAGTCAGACCGATCGCGGCGCGGACCTCGCGCATCGTCGCCCGCGCCACGCCGCGCGCCTGCTCGGTGCCGACCTCGACGATCCACTGCACCTGCTTCGGGTTGCTCAGGAAGCCTTCGGCGCGCTCACGCCAAGGTTGTTGCTCGCGGATGATCGCGTCGATCACCGGCTGCTTGCATTCGAGGCAGCCGATGGCTGCGGTCGTGCAGCCTTTGTGCACCCATGCCCGGGTGTCAGCGTCGGAGTACACGGTGTGGAACTGCCAGACCGGGCAACGCGCCGGGTCGCCGGTGTCGGTGCGACGCACACGGTCCGGGTCGGTCTGCATGCGTCTAACCTTGCGCTGGACCTCGGCCGGCGCCTCGCGCATCGCGATGCCGTTGCCGTAACTCTTGCTCATCTTGCGGCCGTCGAGTCCCGGCAGCTTGCTGGTTTCGGTCAGCAGAGTGACCGGCTCGGGCAGCACGGTTTCGCCTTTGCCGTACAGGTGGTTGAAGCGCCGCGCCACCTCGCGCGTGATCTCGACATGCGGCGCCTGGTCTTCGCCGACCGGCACGAATGCGGCCTTGTAGACCAGGATGTCGGCCGCCTGCAGCAGTGGGTAACCGAGGAAGCCGTAAGTCGCCAGGTCTTTGCCGCGCCCGGGCGTAGAAAGCTGCTCGATCTGGTCCTTGTAGGTCGGCACGCGCTCCAGCCACGACAGCGGCGTGCCCATCGCGAGCAGCGTGAACAACTCGGCGTGCTCGGGCAAGCGGCTCTGGATGAAGAGCGTCGCCTTGGTTGGGTCGATGCCCGCGGCGAGCCAGTCGACCACCATGTCGTACACGTTGCGTTCCAGATCGGCATGTTCCTCGTAGTGCGTGGTCAGCGCATGCCAGTCGGCGACGAAGTAGTGGCAGTCGAACTCGTCCTGCAACTTCAACCAGTTCTTCAGCGCGCCGTGGTAGTGGCCGAGGTGCAGCGCGCCGGTCGGGCGCATGCCGGAGAGAACACGTTGCTTCATGCGACGCGAGTGTAGGCGGGCCAAAGCGCCGGGCCGCACCAAGCCTGTCCTGAGCCCTGTCGAAGGGCAAGGCCCGAACCGCTCGGCGGGTGGCTCGGCGTACTCGCGGAGCCGGGTGCTCTGTAAACTCCGTGCCCTGTGAAGCGAATAGTCATGCTCATTTCGGGCCGCGGCTCGAACATGGAGGCCATCGTGCGTGCCTGTGCCGCCGAGGGTTGGGCCGCGAGCGTCAGCGCGGTGATCGCGAACCGGGCCGATGCGGCGGGGTTGGCGTTTGCGCGCCAGCACGGCATCGCGACCGAGGTCATCGATCACACCGCGTTCGACTCGCGGGAAGCGTTCGACGCCGAACTCGCTCGCGCGGTCGAGGCGCACGTGCCCGATGTGGTCGCACTCGCAGGCTTCATGCGCATCCTGACCGATGCGTTCGTCGCGCGATTCGAAGGTCGCCTGGTCAACGTGCACCCGTCGTTGCTGCCAGCCTTCACGGGCCTGCACACGCATCGGCGCGCCATCGCGGCCGGCTGCAAGCTCGCGGGCGCGACCGTTCACTTCGTCGCGCCGGCGCTCGATCACGGGCCGATCATCGCGCAGGCCGTGGTGCCCGTGCAGCCGGGCGACACGCCCGAGGCGCTCGCCGCTCGCGTGCTCGAGCGCGAGCATGTGCTGTACCCACGCGCGGTGCACTGGCTGGTGCAAGGCCTGCTGCGCACGACCGACGGCATCGTTTCGCATACCTGCGGCGAGCCTCAACTGCTGCGTTAGAACAAACTCGCGGCAATGTTGATGGTTAGTGCGAGGATCGTCGTGTTGAACGCGAACGAAAGAATCGCCTGCAGCAACACGAGGCGCCGCATCGGGCGCGTCGAGATCGACACGTCGGCCGTCTGCGAGGCCACGGCAATCGTGAACGAGAAGTACAGGAAGTCGGCGTAGTCGGGCCTGAAGGTCTTGTCGGGGTCGGGAAAGTGCAGCCCGGTGCCGTGTTGCGTTCGGTAGTACAGGCTCGCGTAGTTCATCGCGAACAGCGTGGGCAGCAGCAGCCACGAGCCGGCGACGGTCACGAGCGCGAACAACACGTGCGGCACTGCGTGGTGCGGGCCCTGCTTCGCGCCCGCGAGCTCGACCACGATCGCGACGATGCTGAACACCACCGCAACGACCACGATGGTCAGCACCACCGCCGCACCTTCGGCCTGCGCGATCGCGCTGCGGCGCAAGTGCTCGTGGTCGGCCTTCAGCATCAACCAGCCGACCATCACGAGGAAAAGCCAGACGCCTGCGTTCCACCCGATCAGCGCGCGCGTGATCGGTTGCCCGATGCCCGGCAGCAGCACAGCGACCGCCGCACCGATGGCGATCGAGATCAACATGCGCGGGCGGGTGCGCGCGTGCCAGAGCAGCCCGGTCATGGTGCCGTCATCGGAGCAAAGCGAGGTTGCACCACGCCATCGATCGCGACGGTCTCGAAGAACATTGCATGCGGCCGCACCCACCAGCCGGTCGCGTTGTAGATCGGCCGGTAAACGACCAGCGGCTGGTGGGTTTCGCTGTGGCGCGCCACGCCGATTACCTCGTACTCGCCGCCCTTGTAGTGGCGGTAACGCCCGAGCCGGGTCGCTGGCAGGGCAGGGAGGTCGGCGGCGTCATCGGTCATGGGCCAAGGATAATCCGCTGATGCACCCGAACGCCTTGCTCGAACTCGCGACCGAACTGATTCACCAGGTCTTGCAACTGAAGCACCCCGCCGATGGCGTGGTCTCCGACTTCTTCCGTCGGCACCGCACGCTCGGCAGCCGTGAGCGCCACACGCTGGCCGAGACGACCTACACGGTGTTGCGCCAGCGCCTGCTGTACCAGCACCTCGCGCAGTCCGGCAAGGGCGAGATGGAGCGGCGCCTTGCCGTGCTCGCGTGGCAGGGCAACGAGGGCTTCTTGCGTGCGGCGCTTAACGAGGCCGAGCAGCAGTGGCTTGCGCAGGTGAGCCAGGTCGATCGCAGTGCGCTGCCCGAGAAGCTGCGTCACAACCTGCCCGAGTGGCTGGCCGAGCGCCTGCAAGCGGCCGTGGGCGAAGAGTTCTGGCCGCTGGTCGAAGCGATGAACCAAGGGGCCGGGCTCGACCTGCGCGTCAACACCTTCAAAGCCAAGCGCGACGATGCGCAGGCGGCCTTCAAGGCCGAGAACATCGAAGCGCTGCCGACACCGTATTCACCGCTCGGCCTGCGCATCGCCAGCAAGCCGGCGCTGCACAAGCTCGACGTGTTCATGCGCGGCGATGTCGAAGTGCAAGACGAAGGCAGTCAGTTGCTCGCGCTGATGACGGGCGCCAAGCGCGGCGAGATGGTGGCTGACTTTTGCGCCGGCGCCGGCGGCAAGACGCTCGCGCTCGGCGCCGAGATGCGCAACACCGGGCGCCTGTACGCGTTCGACATCTCTGGTCACCGGCTCGCGTCGCTCAAGCCGCGGCTGGCCCGCAGCGGCCTCTCGAACGTCTACCCGGTGCAGATCGCCCACGAGCGCGACGAGCGCATCAAGCGATTGGCCGGCAAGCTCGACCGCGTGCTGGTCGATGCGCCCTGCTCGGGGCTGGGCACGCTGCGCCGCAACCCCGATCTGAAGTGGCGCCAGACCCCGCAGTCGATCGAGGAAATGCGTGTCAAGCAGGCGGCGATTCTGGCCAGCGCGTCGCGATTGCTGAAGCCGGGCGGTCGCCTTGTCTACGCGACATGCAGCCTGCTCGACGTCGAAAACGAGGAGATCGCGCAGGCCTTCACGGCAGAGCGTGAGGCCGATTTCAAGGTTGTGCCGGCCGTCGAAGCGTTGACGAAAGCGCATGTGGCGCAGGCCGATACGCTGGTGCGCGGCGACTACCTGCGCCTGTGGCCGCACCGCCACGGAACCGACGGTTTTTTCGCAGCGGTGTGGGAGCGGCGTTGAGATCGCGGTACACGCCCCGAAATAGCAGGAACTAACAGGGCCATACCCGTCAAATCGAAGGGTCGGCCAAGGCCTCTCCCCTACAATCAAGTGCCTGTATTTCAAGCAGGCTCAAAAGGTACGAAATGGATTCGTTGATGCTGGTTTGGGACGCGCTGATCAACTGGCTGGCCAACGGCCTGCTCGGGGCCTCGTGGTGGCAGGTGCTGTTGTTCGCATTGGTGGTCACGCACATCACGATCGCATCGGTCACGATCTTCCTGCACCGCGCGCAGGCACATCGCGCACTCGAACTGCACGCGGTCCCGTCGCATTTTTTCCGCCTGTGGCTGTGGCTCACGACCGGCATGGTGACCAAGGAGTGGGTCGCGATCCACCGCAAGCACCACGCCAAGTGCGAGACCGAAGAAGACCCGCACAGTCCCCAAACCCGCGGCATCAAGGCCGTGTTGCTCACCGGCAGCGAGATGTACCGCGCCGAAGCCAAGGTCGAAGAGACGATCTCCAAGTACGGTCTGGGCACGCCCGATGACTGGATCGAGCGCAACCTGTACACCCGCTTCAGTTGGCAGGGCGTGGGCGTGATGCTGCTGATCAATTTGACGCTGTTCGGCGCAATCGGCGCAGCTGTATGGGCGCTGCAGATGGCGTGGATCCCGATCACCGCGGCCGGCATCATCAACGGCATCGGTCACTGGTGGGGGTACCGCAATTTCGAAGCAGCCGATGCGTCGACCAACATCTCGCCGTGGGGCATCATCATCGGTGGCGAAGAGCTGCACAACAACCACCACACCTACCCGACCTCGGCCAAGCTGTCGGTCAAGCCCTACGAGTTCGACATCGGCTGGGCTTACATCCGCGGGCTCGAAATGATGGGCCTCGCGAAGGTGCGCAAGACCGCGCCGCTGCTCAAGCTGGGCACCGTCAAACCGGTCGCCGACGACAAGACGCTGGAGGCGATCATCGCGAATCGCTACGAGGTGATGGCCAAGTACGCGCGCAACCTGCGCCACGCCAGCCGCGCCGAAGCGCAGCGGCTGAGGGCCGAAGGCTCGGCCAGCGCGGCCAGGCTCGCGAACATGGAGCTCGCCAAGCGCTGGTTACACCGTGACGAAGACAAGATCCCGCATGCGGTGAAGGCGCAGATCGCGTCGGCCATCGAGCACAGTCCGGCGCTTGCCAAGCTGGTCGCGATGCGCGAGGAACTGCGCTCGCTCTGGACGCGTACCAACGTCTCGGCCGAGCAACTCGTGGCCGATCTGCAGGCCTGGTGCAAGAAGGCGGAAGAGAGCGGCATTGCCGCGCTGCAAGAATTCGCGCTGAAGCTGCGGTCTGCGCACGCCTGAGCGCCACCAGCCGAAACACCGAGGGCCGCGATTGCGGCCCTTTTTTTCGATCGGTTGCTCCGGCAAAAACGCGGACAACAAAAAACCCGCCACGCGGGCGGGTTCTTCAGCAGCAGGTTCTCGCTGCGTTGCTCAACGCAGCTTCGTTTCCTTGTAGGTCACATGCTTGCGCGCTGTCGGATCGAACTTGATCATTTCCAGCTTTTCGGGGGTTGTCTTCTTGTTCTTGTCGGTCGTGTAGAAGTGACCGGTGCCGGCGCTGGATTCCAGCTTGATTTTCTCGCGTCCACCTTTTGCCATGGTCAGCTCCTGGGCTTAGATTGCACCGCGGGCGCGGAGGTCGACGAGGACCTTCTCGATGCCCACCTTGTCGATCAGCCGCAAGGCCGACGCGGAGATGCGCAAACGCACCCAGCGGTTCTCAGCCTCGACCCAGAAGCGGCGGTACTGCAGGTTCGGCAGAAAGCGACGCTTCGTTTTGTTGTTCGCGTGGGAAACGTTGTTACCCACCATCGGACCTTTGCCCGTGACCTGACAGACGCGTGCCATGACGCTTCTCCTAATCGATTGAATCCAGCTTCCGAAATTTCGGCAAGAGGACGAGTATAGCCCGATTCATAGAGCCGGCCATCAG
>JANLUW010000039.1:0-2203 GCA_031363645.1 Rhizobacter sp.
GTCAGGGGCACCAAGGCTTGACGCCACGACACGCCCGGGGCTCGCTGTCCCAGGGCGAATATCAGCGTTCGCGGATGTAGAGCCCTCCACGTCGACCACCATCCCCACTCGTGCTTGAGCTGACGACGCCCTGGCGCGATGGTAGACAGGCGACCATTGATGCGCCGCGGTCTGCGACATCCGGCACGCTCCGCACAATGGGCAGAACCCTCTGCGATTGAAGCTGAAGGCGACCAGCTTGTCGTGCCCGCAGTCGGCGCGGCGCAGGCGAAGGAAGGCGTGGGCCAAGGTGCCGCACTCGAGAAAGGCATCGAACTTGTCCTTGACGAATTGCGGCAGGCTGTGGGGCCCTCGCGAAGTGCATGCGGCGCGATGGGTCGAGGTGCAGGCGGGCCGCCGGATAGCCGCCCGCCGACAACGTCAGCTTGTGGCCGAGGGCCGCCCGCGAGCTGACGAAAATCAGCGACGGCTGTTTGCCACATTGCCGTCATTGAGCCATCAAAGGTCGGGAATGCGACGCATAGCTGTCGACCAACGGCCCGACGTGAGCACCGGCCCCCGACCCACAGCAGCCTTTGGCGAATTTTGGAGCGAACGACCGTTCGGCCAACTGAGGCGACTTTCGGCCGCGTCCGATCGACCGCTACGACTTTCGCCCATCACCAGAACTGCTTGCCATCGCTACGCGGTTGGTAGAGGTCAGCGTTGCCGTACTTTCCTGCATAAAGTGCGATAAATATGCCGGCGGCTCCGCCAGTCGCAGCGCTGATGCCGAGAAGGATCAAGGCTTTCAGCCACATGCCTCGATAGAGGTACCAGAAGCAGTTGAACCAGAACGCCGCCCAGTTGAATTTTGATGCGTTCCGGCCGCCGATGGCAATGGTTGCGAAGGCTTCCTGGTAGTAGGGCGGCAGATCGGGGAAGTGCATCGGCCGCGCGGTCGATACCTCGCCCTGACCGCCCATGCTCGGCATGCCGGCGAAAGCCGGTTGCGCGAGGCCGACGGGAGTCGAAGCCACTTGCACCATCACCGCAGTCGCGGTGGGCGATGCAGCTGTCACGGCAGTGCCGCAGTAGCCGCAAAAGGTCGAGGCGCGTTCCATTGATGCGCCGCAGTTCGTGCACTTCATTCGGGCTCTCCTGTGAGTCGTTAAGTTGGATCAATTGATGGGCCGAAGCACGAGAGTCAGATGCGATCCGGTGTGGCAGGCGTGGCGTTGGGCGTATTCGCGACAACCATCGGCGAGGCGATGATTCGTTTTGCGAGGCGCTGCAGTGCTGGGTCCGCAGAATCCTGCGACACCTTCTCGAACCAGTCGCGACTCTTCTGCTGGCTGCCGGCGAACTGATACGTGATCAGGAACGCGGCGTAGGCGAGGGACTCTTTGCCTTGTGCAAGAAACGAAAGGCCGAGGTTGTACCAGGCCGACGAGCGCGTCGGGTTCAGATAAAGCGCGTGTTGCAACGCCGTCTGCGCATCGACACCGCGACCCTGCTTGACGAGCGCATAGCCGAGGTTGGTGGCGATCTCTTCATCGGCACCGTCGGCCGCGACCGCGACCGCAAGCATCGACGCGGCGCGTGCCGGGTCGTTTGCCTTGAGCGCTTCGAGCGCTTCGTTGTTCTTCGCACGTGCGACCTTGCGTTCGCCGCGCGCCGGTTGAGGCATCGCGCGGATCGCAGCGGCAGCCTTGACGATGGCATCCGGGCTGTTCGCATTCGCAGCTTCGAGCATCGTGCGGAGGTAGGGCTCCGATTGCTTGAGCATCGCGTTCCAGTCAGTGGCGATAGCGCCTGCAACTGCGGCCGATGGCGATGTCGTCTCGGGTGCGCGCGCGGTGGTAGTCGCCTGCAAGGCCTCTTCACGCTGACGGAGCGCTTCCACCTTCGCAGCAAGTTCAAGCTCGGCCTCGGACATCTTTTTTCGAGCCGCGTCAGCTTCCTGTGCGGCGGCAGTGGCCTTCTGATTCGCGGCTTGCGCTTCAAGCGTCAAACGCGAGCGCTCGGCTTCCTGAGCGCGCGCGACGTTGTCGGCAGCGATGCGTTGCACTTCGCTCACGCGCAGCACTTCGGCAGCGGCTTCACGGCGCTTGCGTGAAGTGTAGTAATAGTGTTACTGGTTGCCGCGGGCTCGTTCCTTCTGGCGGCCGACAATTATCTTGAGCGCCGCATTGCCGCATCAGAACTGCTACTCGTGCTGACC
>JANLUW010000045.1:0-4599 GCA_031363645.1 Rhizobacter sp.
ACGGCGAGCAGCGGCAACTCGTCGACCAGGCGGATCGCCTCATCGAGCTTGATGCCGAGCGAGGAAATGTCGGCAACGCTCGTCGCCTTGACGCGATCGAGGTCGCGCGTGATCGCACGGCGCACGCCTTCGAGCTGCGGCTGGTTGTAGCGCGCCAAGCGCTCGTCGCTTTGCTTGAGCGTGGCGACGAGCGGCTCGGCGCTGCCGGTGATCGCGTTTTGTTGCAACGCGACGCGGATCGAGGCTTCGATGTCGACCAACATGTGCTCGTCGCGCGACCGCGAAAGCGACTGGATCAAATCTTCGAGCTGCGTGCGCTGTACCGCCACTTCGGCCACCCGCGCCTCGAGCAGCGCGACCTTCGCGGCGGTTTCGCCGGCGTTTTCTTGCGCCTGCTTCGCGAAGGCGCGCGCCTCGCTGGCCTTGGCGCCACTGTCTTGCTGACGGCGCACCAGCTCTTGCTCCAGGCTGCCGCCACGCTGATCGGCTTTCCAGGCGAGCATCAGGCTTGCCACGCACAACGCGCCGAGCACAGCGAGCGCGAGCCACAGCCAGCGCACCGCTGACACGGGGTGCGGCGCGGCGGGCAGCGACGCACCCGGCAGGGTCGTGGCAACAGAGGGTTTCAGGTCTTCGTTCACGGTCGAATCGATTGTATGCAGGCGACCACATCGGCCAGCGCCGGCCGCGCTTCGGTCACGCGGGCGAACCCGAGTTGCCGCGCCCGCGCCGCGATGCGGGGGTGCGTGGCGATCGCGCTCGCGGCATGCCAGCCGGCGCCGGAGCACTGTGCCGCAGCGAGGTTGTCGATCGCCTCGGAGCTGCTGAAGAACCAGAGGTGCGCCGCGGGCTGGTCGAGCGCGGCGCGCAAGACAGCGCCCTCGGTCGCGTCGAACGCCGGCGCGATGCGCTTGTAGGCCGCCACGTGCGCGACCTGCGCGCCGGCCTCGCGCAGGGTTTGCGCGAGCCAGTCGCGGCCGCCGTCGCCGCGCACGATGAGCACGTTGGCGCCCGGCCAGTCGAGACCGCGCAGCCGGGTCCAGAGGGATTCCGAATCGAACTGCGGCGCGTCGCTCGCCGGTTCGACGATGCGATCGGCCGGCACGCCGAGGCCCGCCAGCACGCGCGTCGTGCCCGGGCCGGGTGAGCCGGCGAGCAGCGCTGGCGGCCAGGGCGCATCGGCTGGCCGGTGCGCGAAGAATTGTTCGGCGGCGTTCGGGCTGACAAAGACGATCAGCCGTTGCTGTGCCAAGCCGTGCCACGCGCCGTGCAACGCGGCCGGGTCGGCGATCGGTGCGATGCCCATCAGCGGCAACGCGATCGCGTCGATCGAATGCGACCGCAGCCGCGCCACCCAATCGGCCGCCTGCGACGCGGGCCGCGTGACGATCACACGCATGTCGGCACGGTGCTCAGGGCGCTGAGCCCGGCGGTGCCGCGGCGTTGAGCTCGGCGGCAGCGCCGAGGTAGGCCTCGGCGCCGGCCTCGCGCAGCGTTTGCGCAGCATGCTCGCCGAGTGCGCGGGCCTGCGCGTCGGTGTGCGCAGCGCCGCTCACCTGCACGCGCAGCAGCGGCGCGAGCGGCGTTTGTGCGTGGCCGAGCGCGACGCGCAACGTCAGCGTGTTGCCGTGCCACACGGCATGCGCCGCCAGCGGCATGCTGCAACTGCCGCCGAGCGCGCGCGAGACGGCGCGTTCGGCTTGCACCGCGAACCAAGTCGGCCGGTGCGTCATGTGGTCGAGCTGCGCGCGCAACGCGTGCGAATCGGTGCGCACCTCGATGCCGAGCGCGCCCTGCCCGGCGCACGGCAGCATCGTGTCGGGCTCGAAGCGGCTGGCGATGCGCTCGGCCAAACCCAGGCGCATCAGGCCGGCGGCGGCGTGCACGATCGCGTGGTAGCCGCCTTCATCGAGCTTGCGCAGCCGCGTGTCGAGGTTGCCGCGCAGTGGCTGCACGTCGAGGTCGGGCCGCACGGCGAGCAATTGCACGACCCGGCGCAGGCTCGAGGTGCCGACGACCGCGCCTGGCGGCAGATCGGTGAGCGTCTCGTAGCGCGGCGAGACGAACGCATCGCGCGGGTCTTCGCGCTCCAGCACTGCGGCGAGCTCGAAGCCCTCGGGCAGGTCCATCGGCACATCCTTCAGCGAATGCACCGCAAGCTGCGCGCGTCCTTCTTCGAGCGCGGTCTCGAGCTCTTTGACGAACAGCCCTTTGCCGCCGACTTTCGACAAGCTGCGGTCGAGGATCTGGTCGCCGCGCGTCGTCATGCCGAGCAGCTTGACGCGCATGCCGAAACGCTGCGTGAGCAGGTCGCGCACATGCTCGGCCTGCCAGAGGGCGAGGCGGCTTTCGCGGGTCGCGATCAGGGTGATCTCAGTAGTCCCGGTGGTCTCAAACATAGGGCAGGATGCTAGCAGGCGCGTGTCTTGCGACAGGCGGGCAGCGGCTGATAGCATCGTCCCGCCCGTAACCTAATTACATCATCGAGGTCAGCATGGCAACAGGCGTCAAGGCGTCCACGAAAACCGCGGCGAAGGTGCCGGTGGGAGGCAAGGCGAGAGGCGTGGCGAGTCGCGACGCCGCCGAGAAAAACCGCCCGCTGGTCGACGACATCCGGCTGCTGGGTCGCCTGCTCGGTGACGTGATCCGTGAGCAAGAAGGCAAGCCGGCGTTCGAGCTGGTCGAGCGCGTGCGCCAGCTCTCGGTCGCGTACCGGTTGAAGAGTGACGCGCAGGCCGGCCGCGCACTCGACCGGTTGCTGAAGAACCTGTCCGGCGACCAGACGGTCAGCGTGATCCGCGCGTTCAGTTACTTTTCGCACCTGGCCAACATCGCCGAAGACCGCCACCACGTGCGCCGCCGCGATCACCACGAGCGCCAAGGCCACTTGCAGGAAGGGTCGCTGGCGATGACGCTGGAGCGCCTCGCGCGAGCCGACATCCGCGGCGCCGAAATCGCCAAAACCTTGAGCGCGGCCTACATCTCGCCGGTGCTCACCGCGCACCCGACCGAAGTGCAGCGCAAGAGCATCCTCGACGCCGAACGCGCGATCGCCGAGCTGGTCGAGCAGCGCGACGCCTTGCACACCGCGCGCGAGCTGGCCGACAACGAAGCGCTGCTGCGTGCCCGCGTGATGCAGATCTGGCAGACGCGCATGTTGCGCACCGCCAAGCTCACCGTCGCCGACGAGATCGAGAACGCGTTGAGCTACTACCACTCGACCTTCCTGCGGCAAATTCCGAAGATGTACCGCGAGCTCGAAAACGCCCTGCCCGGCCATCCGATCGCGTCGTTCTTCCGCATGGGCAACTGGATCGGCGGCGACCGCGACGGCAACCCCTTCGTCACCGCCGACACGCTGCGCATGGCGCTCGCTCGACAGGCCGAAACAGCGCTGCGGTTCTACCTGACCGAAGTGCACGAGCTCGGCGCCGAGTTGTCGATCTCGGCGTCGCTCGCGCCTGTCAGCGCCGCCATGATGGCGCTCGCCGCGCGCTCGCCCGACCTCAGCGTGCACCGCGAAGACGAGCCCTACCGCCGCGCACTGATCGGCGTGTATGCGCGGCTCGCGGCCACGCTTGAGCTCTACACCGGCACCGAGGCACTGCGCCACGCGGTCGCGCCGCAAAACCCGTATGCCTCGGCCGACGAGTTCCTCGCCGACCTTGCGACCATCGACGACTCACTCGCCGCGCACCACGCGCAAGTGCTCGCCAACCCGCGCCTGAAGCCGCTGATGCGCGCCGTGCAGGTCTTCGGCTTTCACCTCGCGACGGTCGACCTGCGGCAGAGTTCGGACAAGCACGAGGCGGTCGTAGCCGAGCTGTTGAAGGTCGCGAAGATCGAGGCCGACTACAGCGCGTTGCCTGAAGAGGCGCGCCGCACCTTGCTTGTGCAGCAACTCAACGATGCGCGGCCGCTGCGCGTGCGCGCCACCGCGTACAGCGAACACAGCGTCGGCGAGCTCGCGATCTTCGAGGCGGCAGTGGTGATGCGCGCGCGCTACGGCCGCGAGGCACTGCGCCACTACATCATTTCGCACACCGAAGACGTGAGCGACCTGCTCGAGGTGATGCTGCTGCTCAAAGAAGTCGGCCTGTTGCGCGGCACGTTGGATGGGAACGACAACGACGGCACCGGCGTGCCTTCAGGCGCGGTCTCGGATTTGATCGTCTCGCCACTGTTCGAAACCATCGGCGACCTGCGCAACGCCGCACCGATCATGCGGGCCTTCTACGCGTTGCCCGGCATCACAGCCATGATGGTGCGCAGCGGCGCAGAGCAGGACGTCATGCTCGGCTACTCCGACAGCAACAAGGACGGCGGCAGCTTCACCAGCAACTGGGAGCTGTACCGCGCCGAGATCGATCTGGTCGAGCTTTTCGGCACGCTGCGCGAAGACCACGGCATCACGCTGCGCTTGTTCCACGGCCGCGGCGGCACGGTCGGGCGCGGCGGCGGCCCGAGCTACCAAGCGATCCTCGCGCAACCGCCCGGCACGGTGAACGGGCAGATCCGTTTGACCGAACAAGGCGAAGTGATCGCGTCGAAATACGCGCACCCGGAGATCGGTCGACGCAACCTGGAGACGTTGGTCGC
>JANLUW010000060.1:0-7808 GCA_031363645.1 Rhizobacter sp.
ACCGGCCCAGGATCGCGACGACCAGTACCTGGCCGAATCGTCCGATATCTATGACCTCGAGCGCCGCATGCGCCAGGTCGACTCCGGTCGCCACAACCTGTACGCGATCGGTTCCTACGGCATCTTCATGCGCTGATTCGGCGCTTGCTTCACGCATCGCCACCGCGATGACATGAAACGAAACACGTCGATACCCGGGTGAGAACACGCCGCGATCACGCGCCGGCACGATGGCCTTGTGCTCAAAACACAAGCTTCATCCCCTCCATTACCCAGGAAATCGACATGAAACGCTGGATCAATCGAACCTTCGTCGCCGTCTTCGGCACCGCCATCCTCGTGGGCGGCCTTTCGGCCTGCGGCGGCCACCACGGCGGCTGGAACACCATGACCGAAGCCGACGGCACGAAGATGCGCGAGCGCATGTTGGAGCGCGCCGGGAAAGAGCTCAATCTCGACGACGCGCAAAAGCAGCGCCTCGCCACGCTGGCCGACAAGCTGCGTGACCAGCGCGCTGCGTTGATGGGCACGACCGACCCACGAGCCGAGATGCAAGCCCTCGTCGCCGGCCCGAAATTCGACCGCACCAACGCACAGGCGCTGATCGAAGCAAAGACCGCCGCAGTGCGCACCAAGAGCCCCGAAGTCGTCACCGCTGCTGCCGATTTTTTCGACAGCCTCAAGCCCGAGCAACAACAGCAGGTGCGCGAGTTCATGAGCAAGCGCCGCGGCGGCTGGGGGCATCGCTCTTGATTGGGCTCTTGATCGGGTTCTTGATCGCTTGACGGCGGCCCTGCAGGGGAGAATCGACGCCCATGCGCCGCATCCTGCTGATCGACGACGACGAACTGCTCGCCGCCCCGCTCGCCACCTTCTTCGGCCGCTTCGAGTTCACGCTCGACGCGGCCGTCCGACCGAGCGCCGGCCTCGCGATGCTGCGCGCCTGCCGCTACGACGCGGCCATCCTCGATGTGATGCTGCCCGAGATGGACGGCTTCGAGCTGTGCCGCACGATCCGACGCGAGAGTGACGCGGCTGTCAAAGACGTGCCGATCATCATGCTCACCGCCCGCGGCGATGTAATGGACCGGGTCGTCGGATTGGAGATCGGTGCCGACGACTACCTGCCCAAACCCTTCGAGCCGCGCGAGCTGCTCGCGCGCCTGCAGACCGTGTTGCGCCGCGCGCGCGTCCCTTCGACCGCGAGCGCGAAGCGCATGCACTTCGACGGCCTGCAGATCGACCTCGAGCGCCGCCATGTCGAATGCGCCGGTCAACCGGTCGAGTTGACCAGCACCGAATTCGACCTGCTGGTGTTGCTCGCGGGCGAGCCGCAAAAGGTCTTCAACCGCGACGAAATCCTGAACCGACTGCGAGGCATCGAGGCCGACTTGCACACCCGCGCGGTCGACATCTTAGTCAGCCGCCTGCGCAAGAAGCTCGAACCGCTCGATGTGATCAAGACGCTGCGCAACGCCGGCTACACCTTCGCCGGGGCGCGCGTGTGAACCGACTGGCGCCGGCTTGGCGGCAAGCACGGGGATCGCTTCGCGCGCGGCTCACGCTGCTGTTTTTGTTGCTCGCGCTCGCGATGACACTGACTTTCGTCGGCGGCATGCAGTCGGTCATGCGCTCGGGCTGGCAAGACATCGCCCGGCCGCTGGTCGCGGACTACATCGACCGGCTCACGGCCGAGATCGGCACGCCGCCCGATGTCGCAAAAGCGCAAGCGCTGGCGCGCGCGATGCCGATCCGCATCCGCATCGAAGGGCCGGTGGTGAACTGGTCGTCACGCCCGATCCGGGCCGGTGAAACGTCTCACGACCACCGCCGCCAAGACGCTGATCGCCCAGCCAGCGCATGGCGCCCGACGCGCCTGCTCGCCGACGGCCACCGCATCAGCTTCGGCTTGGCAATCCTGCCGCGCGACGACGCACCCGAAGACCGCGCGCGCCTGATTGGCTGGGGCACGCTCGTCGTACTGCTGATGTTGGTGGTGCTCGCGTACGCACGGGTACGGGCGTTGCTGCGCCCGCTGGCCGACATCCGCGCCGGTGCGATCCGCTACGGCGCAGGCGATTTTTCGCAGCCGATTCCCGCGCGTGCGCACGGCGAACTCGGCGAACTCGCGCAGCAGGTCAACGGCATGGCCGACGGCTTGCACGGCATGCTCGACGCGAAGCGCCAGCTGCTGCTCGCGATCAGCCACGAACTGCGCTCACCGTTGACGCGCGCACGGCTCAACGCCGAGCTGGTCGACGAGGGCCACGCGCGCGACGCGCTGCTGCACGACCTGGCCGAAATGCGCGACCTCATCACCGACCTTCTGGAGAGCGAGCGCCTCACCGGCGGGCACGCAGCGCTAAAAACAGAGCCGGTCGACTTGAATGCGTTGGTGCGCGATGCGGCAGGCGCGCGCGGCATCACGCTCGCGCTCGACTCGAACCTGCCGACGATGGCGCTCGACGCGACCCGCATTGAACTGCTGCTGCGCAACCTGATCGACAACGCGCTGCGCCACGGCGCAGATGCGACATCGCCGCCGATCGTGGCGACCACGTTCGACGCCGATGCGTTGACGCTGACCGTGCGCGACCACGGTCCCGGCGTCGATGAGGCGCAGTTGCCGCTATTGGCGCAGGCCTTTTACCGGCCCGACAGTGCCCGCCAGCGCGCGACCGGCGGTGTCGGCTTGGGGCTGTATTTGTGCCGCCTCGTCACGCGAGCGCACGGTGGCTCGATGACCCTGCGCAATGCCCATCCCGGGCTGCTGATCGAGGTTCGGCTGCCGCGCTGACGGGCGCGCAGCACTTGCACCACGCGCTCTACTTCTTGCGCGTCTTTTCCCAGTTTTGCAGCGCGGTGAGCGTGTTGGTCACGTGCTTGGCCGGGTTCAGACTTTGGTAGCTGTAGATGATCGAGCGGTCGGGTGTGATCACGTACGACACGCGGTTGGCGTAGTCCGGCATGATCATCATGGCTGCGTCGTATTGCTTGATCACCGACTTGTTCGCGTCCGACGCGACCGCGAATTTGCCCTGGCAGGCCTGCATCGAGAACTTGACCTGCGTTTCGATGTCGTCGGTCGAAACGCCGATGACCGTCGCGCCGAGCGCAGTGAACTTTTCGGTGGCTTCGGCGAACTCGTGCGCCTCGACCGAGCAACCCGACGAGAACGCCGCCGGAAAAAAATACAGCACCACCGGGCCCTTCGCAAGCGACTGGCTCAGCGAGAAGCTGTATTGCTTGCCGGCGAGCGCCGCCTGCGTCGTGAAATCGGGCGCTTTGTCACCGATGTCGAGCGCGGCCCAGGCCGAGCCCGCCATCGCCACCGAACCGAGCAGCCCCACCAAAATATTTTTCATCATCGACTCCTTGCGTGTTTTATCGCGCGACCCGCGGGATGTTGCCAGAAGCTTTTCTCGCCGCGGGAGGTACGAGCAATCGCCCCTGCCGGATGCGCCCTCGCCTCTAGGTAGCGCGCCCTAAGTTCGGCGCCGTGTTCATGGCGGCCCCGCCGATATGATCCGCCCGCACCGAAGCACGCGCGCCACCCTGCGCCGCGTGCCACACACCCTCGGAGACTGCATGTTCCACTACATCGTCATCGGCGGCGGCTCGGCCGGCTGCGTGCTCGCCGCGCGCCTGACCGAAGACCCGAACGTCAGCGCCTGCCTGCTCGAAGCCGGGCCGGTCGACAAAAGCGTGCTGATTCATTGCCCCGCGGCGATCGCCGTGCTGGCGCAGACGAGCCAGGCGAACTGGGCGTTCCAAACCGTGCCGCAACCCGGCCTCAACGGCCGCCGCGGCTACCAGCCGCGCGGCAAGGTGCTCGGCGGTTCGAGCTCGATCAACGCGATGTGCTACGTGCGCGGTGCGCATGAGGACTACGACCGTTGGGCCGCCGAAGGTGCGGCCGGCTGGGGTTTCGACGACCTGCTGCCGTACTTCAAGAAGTCCGAACACAACGAGCGCGGTAGCGACGCGCACCACTGCACCGGCGGCCCGATGAATGTGATGGATTTGCGCAGCCCGAACCGTTTCGGCCCGGTGTTCGTCGAGGCCGCGGCGCAGGCCGGCTACCCGAGGAACACCGACTTCAACGGGCCGGTGCAAGAAGGCGTCGGCATGTACCAGGTCACGCACAGAAATGGCGAACGCTGGAGCGCCGCAAAAGGTTACCTCACACCCCACCTCGGCCGCAAGAACCTGACCGTGATGACCGGCGCGCACACCACGCGCATCCTGTTCGAAGGCAACCGCGCGGTCGGCGTCGAGGTGCGCGTGGGCGGTGCGCTGCAGCAGCTGAAGGCCACGCGCGAGGTGCTGCTGAGTGCGGGCTCGCTGCAGTCGCCGCAGCTGTTGATGCTGTCAGGCATTGGCCCGGGCGCCGAGCTGCACAAGCACGGCATCGCGCTCGTGCACGAGTTGCCGGGTGTCGGCGCGAACCTGCACGACCACGTCGACGTGGTGCAGGTCGTCGACACGCCAGGGCTGACCGAACTGTTCGGCTTGTCGCTGCCCGGTGCGCTGAATGTGTTGCGCGGGATCTTCGAGTGGCGCAATGCGCGCGCCGGCATCCTGACAACCAACTTCGCCGAGGCCGGCGGCTTCGTCAAGAGCGCGCCGGACGAGGCACTGCCGGACCTGCAATTGCACTTCGTGATCGGCAAGCTGATCGACCACGGCCGCAAGCCGAGCTTCGGCCACGGCTACTCGTGCCACGTGTGCCTGCTGCGCCCGAAAAGCCGTGGCTCGCTCACGCTCGCGAGTGCCGACCCGTTCGCCGCGCCGTTGATCGACCCGAACTTCTTGGCCGAGCCCGACGACATGGCGCGCCTGCTGCGCGGCTTCAAGATCATGCGCAACATCCTTCAGCAGCCGGCGCTCGCCGGCTACCGCGGCCAGGAGCTGCCGGCCTCGGCCGGCGCCCGCACCGATGCGCAAATCGAGCAGTTCATCCGCAACCACGCCGACACGATCTACCACCCGACCGGCACTTGCCGCATGGGCACAGGCGCGATGGACGTGGTCGACACGCGGTTGCGCGTGCACGGCCTGCAGGGGCTGCGCGTGGTCGATGCGTCGATCATGCCGAGCATCGTCGGTGGCAACACCAACGCACCGGTGATCGCGATCGCTGAAAAGGCGGCCGACCTGATACGCGCTGCGGCGTAGCCACGCGAACTTTCGGGCGCTGAAAAGCGACGCGCCGGTAGGTCAATTCCGACACGTCGGCAGCCGTCATTCGCGTTGCACGCGAGCCCTCACGGCCTTGCGGGCTTCGGTGTGGCGCAAATAAATTAGATGTGTAAATCCGCAGCGACTCGAACCCACGAAAGCGTGCCGCCGAGTCGCCAAACGTCGGTCGCGATCTGCGACCGACGACCCTCCAAGGAAAGATTCCGTCCCAATGACAAATCGCACTTCAACTTTTTTTGCTGCGCCGGTACCGCGTGGCTCGCATTACCGCTTGCTGGCGACCTGCATCGTGAGCGCCTCGCTCGCGCTCACCGCCCTCGCGCCTCTCGCGCAAGCCGCCGATAACTCTGCAGCGGCTTCGATGTCGACTAAAACAGGCACGAAGTTCAAGGCAGATGCCGACATGCAGTCGGTGCTCAACGAGTTGGCATCGCTCGGCGGCAAGCCGATCGAAAGCCTCACACCCGAGGAAGCGCGCAAGCAACCGACGCCGACGGATGCGGTCATGTCGCTGTTGAAGAAACAGGGCAAAGACATCTCGCCCGCCGCGCTGGTGCCGGGCGTCACCAGCATCGACCGAGAAATCCCGGGCGCAGCCGGCAACATCCCCGCACGCATCTACACGCCCGATGGCGCGGGGCCATTCCCGGTGGTCGTCTACTTCCACGGCGGCGGGTGGGTGATTGCCAACAAGACGGTCTATGACGGCGGCGCGCGCGGCTTGTCGAAACAGGCGCAAGCGGTCGTCGTATCGGTCGACTACCGGCTCGCGCCAGAGGCCAAGTTCCCGGCCGCGTGGGACGACGCTTTTGCGGCTTATCAATGGGTCGCAGCGAATGCCGCGTCGATCAAGGGCGATGCCAAGCGCATGGCGCTGGCCGGTGAGAGCGCAGGCGGCAACCTGGCACTCGCCACGGCCATCGCCGTGCGCGATGCCGGTGGTCAGGCGCCGACTCACGTCCTGGCCGTCTACCCGGTTGGTCAAACCGGCAACCTCGACACCGCCTCGTACAAGGACAGCGCGACGGCCAAACCACTCAACAAGCCGATGATTGAATGGTTCGTCGACAAGCTGCTGGCCAAGCCCGCCGACAAGTCCGATCCACGACTGGACCTCGTCAACGCCAAGCTCGCCGGCCTGCCGCCGGTGACCATCATCAACGCGCAGATCGACCCGCTGCGCGAAGACGGCGCCCTGCTCGAAGCGGCATTGAAGAAGGCCGGCGTGAAGGTGCAGCGCAAGCTCTACGTGGGCGTCACCCACGAGTTCTTCGGCATGGCGACGGTGGTCGGCAAGGCCGCACAAGCCCAAAAGTTGGGCGGGCAGGCATTGCGCGCTTCGTTCGGTAAGTCGAAGGCCGCGCCGGCCCGCTGAGAGCTCGGCCGGTCTCGAGACCGGCGATGGTGCTGCCTGGAGCTTGGGTCAGAATCCATGCAACTCAGCTCAAGGACAGCATCACCATGAAAACCAAAGCCGCAGTCGCCTGGAAAGCCGGCGTTCCGCTGACGATCGAAACCGTTGACCTCGAAGGCCCGCGCGCCGGTGAGGTGCTGATCGAAGTCAAGGCAACAGGCATCTGCCACACCGACTACTACACGCTCTCGGGTGCCGACCCCGAGGGGCTGTTCCCTGCGATCCTCGGCCATGAAGGCGCGGGCATCGTGGTCGATGTCGGCCCCGGCGTGACCACGTTGCGCAAAGACGATCACGTCATCCCGCTCTACACGCCTGAATGCCGGCAGTGCAAGTTTTGCCTGTCGCGCAAGACCAACCTTTGTCAGCAAATTCGAAGCACGCAGGGCAAAGGCCTGATGCCCGACGCGACCTCGCGCTTCTCGATCGACGGCAAGCCCATCCTTCACTACATGGGCACGAGCACCTTCAGCAACTACATCGTCGTGCCCGAGATCGCGGTCGCGAAGGTGCGCTCGGATGCGCCGTTCGACACCATCTGCTACATCGGCTGCGGCGTGACCACCGGCATCGGCGCGGTGCTGTTCAGCGCCAAGGTCGAGCCGGGCGCGAACGTGGTCGTGTTCGGCTTGGGCGGCATCGGGCTGAACGTGATCCAGGGCGCCAAGATGGTGGGCGCCGACAAGATCATCGGCGTCGACCTGAACCCCGAGCGCGAGGCGATGGCGCGCCGATTCGGCATGACGCACTTCATCAACGCCAAGACGACCGAAAACGTGGTGGATGCGATCGTTCAGTTGACCGACGGCGGCGCCGACTACAGCTTCGAGTGCGTCGGCAACACCAAGCTGATGCGCGCGGCACTCGAATGCACGCACAAAGGCTGGGGCCGCAGCATCATCATCGGCGTGGCCGAAGCCGGCGCCGAGATCGCCACGCGCCCTTTCCAGTTGGTCACCGGTCGCAAGTGGGAAGGCTCCGCCTTCGGCGGCGCCCGCGGCCGCACCGACGTACCCAAGATCGTCGACTGGTACATGGACGGCAAGATCAACATCGACGACCTGATCACGCACCGGCTCAAGCTCGAAGACATCAACAAAGGGTTCGATTTGATGAAGAGCGGCGAGTCGATCCGCTCGGTGGTGATGTACTGACATGCAAGGCGAACGCACGATCACCACCCTCAGCGAGC
>JANLUW010000095.1:0-5100 GCA_031363645.1 Rhizobacter sp.
CGCGCGGCAGCGCATTCAGCCAGTTGTGCGTGTGTGCCAGGACATGGGTGTCCTCCGGGGTTGTTGAGCGACGTTCCCAGGTGTGACCCGCGGCCTCGGCTTCGATGAAGGATTCAGTACGCTCGTGCATGGGGCACCCGCTTCTAGTAAAGATGTTGCGCTGACTTCCCAGCGTTACACCAGTTTTCCACGCCATCGGCGCACCGTCCGGGCGCTGGCGCACATTGGGTGGTTTTTAACTCCAGCCCCGACCATCAACTCACCTGGGCCTGCGAAGCCTGGCGTGCGGCGGGATCGATATTCTTCACGGGCTTCGCCCCGGGCAAGGGTGACCACGCCGGGCGCTCGGAGGTCTCCGAATCGACGATCACCATGTAGCGGCCGGGCCAGGCAAAAGGGAGTCGGTCGCCCCTGATCACCCACAGCAGCTTGCCGTCGGCGAGTGCCTGTTGGTAGTCGGCGTCGAGGATGCCGTGCCGGTCCAGGAAGACGTTCAGGGTGGCAGGGATGCGGATGCACCCCTCGGACGCGACGCGCCCGAGGCGCGACTCCAGAATCGTCGGATCGGTCGCGTGCATCTGCAGACGCATCTTGCTCGTGCCGCCGGCGCCCCAGCCGCGTTCGGCGGTTTGCCAGCCGAAGTCGAAAATGCGCCGCCCGCGCAAGCCGTAGCCGCGGATGTGGTTCTTGTTGAAGGTTCCCTCGGCGCGGAAGTCCGGGTTGTCCAGCGTGTGGGGAAAGACACCGAGTGGCGTGAGAAAGTGTTCGAACGTCCCGGTCTTGCCAGTCGACACGGCGGTGGCCCCGACCCATTCCAAGCCACCGCCCTGCGTGCGCACGACGACGAAGGCCGCCTGCACCTGTGCGCTGCGGTCGACCAACACGAAGGCCTGGGCAGAGCGCTCCGAGATGTTCGCATCGGCCAGTGTCTTCTGCAGCATCACCAGGTATCGCTGCTGATCTGCGGCGGGAACATCGAGCCGGTGGTCGACCTCGCTCAGGAATTGCGCGCGCAGAGTCGCAGGGATGCCCGTGTCGACGTCGGGCGGCTCCGCACCTGCCTGCCGAACCAGGGCGACGCAGCCGAGAGCCAGCGTGCAAAGCAAGCGTGAACGAGAGCCTTGCCAACGGCGGGTCATGGGCACGTTGCGCACGTCGATGCATCCAGGGTCTCTTCCGGGAAGTCGAAAACCAGCGATGAAACGCTTCCGCGCCAGTAGCTCATTCGCCCCTCGGGCAGGAGCCAGGCCACCTCGCCGGTCAGCGGCACGCGCATGCCGTCGCGCTCTTGGTAGTTCGACCAGCGGCCTTCCCACGGCGTCATGACGATCGCATCGCCCACTGTGCGCCCGCGTGCTTCGCTGCGCACCGACTCGATCAGACCGGCGGTGTCGAAGCGGAACGTCAGCGTGACCGTGATCTCGCCATCCGCCAGCGTCGCTTTGGCGGCGCTGTCGTCGACGACTTCCCAGTGCACGCCCTCGCTCGGGAGCAGGGCCGTCGGGTACCAGGCCGCTTCGGCCAGGTAGCGCATCAACTCGCCTTGCGCGATGGTGCCGTGCCCGCGAAGCTCGGCCACCGTGAACAACCCGAGAACGGCCGCATGGAGGATGCCGGTGCTCGCGATGTAGCCGTCGTGCACGTACACAGGCAAGCCCGGAAGGATCGCGATGCGTGCGTTCCAAACGAAGCCGGGGCGGCTCGTCACAACCCGCTGCAGCGAAGTGAAGGGTTTCCATCGATTACCCGCCAGGCTCATGTTGAATGCGCCGGTGTGTTCGAGCGTGACGGCGGCGACGATGGGCTGGCCATCGCGCAGCACACTGCGGAAGTAGCGCTGCACCGGTGCGGGCAACCCATCGAGTTCGTGCATGTCGTACCGCGGGCGGCTCGGCGGCGTGCGAGCTGCTTCGAGGCGGCCCAGGGCGGCCCGCGTCCTCCGCGCCCAACGACTGGCGCCGTAGGAGGCCAGGGCGACCGCTGCGGCGGCGAGCGCAATGACGACCGAGGCCCCGACGCTTCGATCCAATTCAAGCTGTTGTGGCGGCTGTGTTTCATGTTTTCTCAGGCCAATACGGCCTGCACCGGCCGGCGCATGGAAAGCGGCAAGGCCGGCCCGCGGCCGAAGCGAACGACGAGATCCGGCCTCTGGCTGCCCAAGCCGAGCATCGAGGCGAACTGCGGGCGAACCGCCGCCACCTCCACGGCCTGATTCAGGAACGCATTGCGCACGCCGAGCGCCGTGGCTTGCAGCGCGAACCGCTCGTAGCATCGACCCGCCTCCACCCAGTGCGCCTTGTCGTTCGCCGCGGAGACGAATACCGCGATGCCCGCCGAGTTGCGGACCTGCCGTGCGTAGCGGTGGTTCTCTGACTTCGGCGTCATCTCCCAGCCCAGCAGCCTGCTGCCCAGCCAGCGCGGCAGCGACGGAGTGCCCGACGCACCGGTGTAGAGCCCGTCGCCGGTGCGCACCGCCTCGTCGGCGCTGAAGCGGATCCACGCGGTCAGTTCGGCGACGAACGCCGGGTCGCCCAGTTGCGCGGTGTCGCCGGCCACCACGTACTCGAGTACCTGCTCCATCGCGCGCGCATCCGTCAGCAGCATCACGCGCACGCCGTCGCCGGTGCCTGCGCGTTCGAGCAGGCTCAGCTCTTCGGACGACAGCGCGCTGCCGTCGTAGTCGCCCCGCGTGCATTGCCGTACGGTGATGGCGCGGTAGAGCAATGATTCGCGCGCCTGCGTCGCTTGCAACTCCATCATGATGTGGCCTGTACCAGTGCCAGTGCTTGCGTCCGATGCGTCGAAACGGGCGTTGGCCTGCAGTCCATTGGCCAGCGCTGCTTGGGCCAGATTCTCGGTGGCGCAACCGAGCGAGACATGGAGATGGTGATCGTCGGGGTCGACCACCGGACAGCGCCGCGACAAGTCGGGCTCGATCGTGATCGATCGGGCCGCCGGGCGAAATTTCCAGCATTGCGTGTTGTGGCTCGATGGTGCCAGCGTGGCATACCGCACCAATTCGCGCATCAACGAGGCGCGTTCCCCGTCATGGGGTGCGAAGGGCTGGCGCAGGCTGCGGACCGCCGCGTCTTCGGTCGCTGCGGAAGTGCAGCCGATCAAGCCGGGCGTGGCAACGCCGCACGCAGCCATGCCGAAAAGAAGTCGTCTGCGCATCATCGAAAAGCGTCCTGCCGTCTGCCGAATCGGCTAAGAATAGGCAGTGCCGGCACGCTCGTCGGTGCGTTGGCGAACGCAAGTACCGCCGCGCTGGAGGGCGCGCTACCGCACAGACCCCGCCTCGTGCACCGCGCACGCTGTGCGGATGCAACCCAGGAAGAATGCCCACGACCAGGCGGCGCCCGCGGGTCCGAAGCAAGTCACTGAATCGCAACGCGTGCTCTACGTGGCGATCACGGGCGACATCGCCATCGCGATCAGCAAGTTCGTCGCGGCGGCCTTCACGGGAAGCTCGGCCATGTTGGCCGAAGGCGTCCATTCGCTGGTCGACACCGGCAACGAGTTGCTGCTTCTGCACGGTGTCAAGAGCAGCCGGCGCGCGGTGGACGAATGGCACCCGTTCGGCTACGGCAAGGCGACCTATGTCTGGGCGTTGATGGTGGCGCTGTCGGTGTTTTCCATCGGCGGTGGTGTCTCCATCTACGAGGGCATCGTCAGTCTGAGCAGCTCGCCGGTTCTCGGTGACCCGACCTGGAACTACATCGTTCTCGCCATCGCCGCCGTGTTCGAGGGCTTCAGCTGGCGCATATCGCGACGCGCGCTGAACCGTCACCGGCGCCCGAACGAAAGCCTCTGGCAAGTCTCGCAGCGCAGCATGGACGTGCTGGTGTTCACGGTCTTCGTCGAGGATTCGGCCGCATTGACCGGGATCGTCATTGCAGCAACAGGCATCGCGCTCAGCCACATCACAGGCAACCCGTACTTCGACCCAGCAGCCTCAGTGCTGATCGGCCTGGTGTTGATCGGCGCCGCCGGCTTGCTCGCGAGAAAGAGCGGCCGGCTGCTGATCGGTCAGAGCATCGGGCCGGAGCAGCTCGCGCAGGTGCGCAAGATCATCGCAGCCGACGGTGCAGTGGAACGGGTCGGGCACTTGTTGACCATGCGGTTGGGTCCCGACTCTGTACTGTTGACGGCGGCCGTGCGCTTCCAGCGTCGGCTCAATCTCGACGAGGTGGAGCAGGCGATCGAGCGCCTGGAGCACGCGATCAAGCTTCCTTACCCGGCTATTCAGCACCTCTATCTCGAATCGGGCGCGCTCAAGGCAGTTTCGCGCTCGATTCGTCAAACCGCGGCGCAGCCCGTGCCGCAAGTTCTTCCCCAACCGTCACAGGAGACGTTCATGAGTCAATACCCCATTGCGGTCGTTGTCGGCAGCCTTCGCAAGGAGTCCTTCAACCGCCAACTCGCCGACGCCATCGCGAAGCTGGCGCCACCCGAGTTCTCGTTCAAGCAGGTCAACATCGGCGACCTGCCGCTGTACAACCAGGACCACGATGCGAACCAGGCCGACTCGGTCAAACGACTGAAGGCCGAGATCGGCGCGGCCCGCGGGCTGTTGTTCGTCACGGCGGAATACAACCGATCCATCCCCGGCGTGCTCAAGAACGCGATCGATCACGCATCGCGTCCCTATGGTCAAAGCGCCTGGGCGGGCAAGCCCGCAGGCGTGATCGGCGTGTCGGTCGGTGCCATTGGCACGGCCATGGCGCAACAGCATCTGCGCAACGTTCTCGCCTATCTCGATGTGCCGACCCTGGGCCAACCCGAAGGCTTCATCCATGCCAAGGAAGGGCTGTTCGATGCGGCCGGCGGCATCGGTTCCGACAGCAAGAAGTTCCTGCAGGGTTGGATGGACCACTATGTCGCGTGGGTGAAGAAGCACTCGATGACAGAGGATCATTGAGATGACAACGCGCACCCTTCCGACCTATTTCATTTCGCATGGCGGCGGCCCCTGGCCCTGGATGAAGGACCAGATGGGCGGCACCTACGACCGACTCGAAGCCGCCCTGCGCGACATGCCACGCCAGCTCGGGTCGACACCGAAGGTCGTGCTCATGGTGTCAGGGCATTGGGAAGAGG
>JANLUW010000205.1:0-10334 GCA_031363645.1 Rhizobacter sp.
CCTTCGCGTCTGCTTTAGCCAACAGTCATTCGCGGCACGGCGTCCAGCAGCGTGCGGGTATAGGGCGACTGCGGATGGGCCAGCACCTCGGCGGTCGGCCCCTGCTCCTCGACCCGGCCGCGCTGCATCACGACGATGTCGTCGGCCAGGTACTCGACGACGCCGATGTTGTGCGTGATGAAAAGGAGCGAGAGGCCGAGGTCGCGCTGCAGCTGGCGCAGCAGGTTGAGGATCTGCGCCTGCACCGACACGTCGAGCGCCGAGGTCGGCTCATCGCAAACAATCAGCTTCGGCGCCACCGCCAGTGCGCGCGCGATCGCGATGCGCTGGCGCTGGCCACCCGAAAACTCGTGCGGGTAGCGCTGCAGCGCATCGCGCCGCAGGCCGACCTGGTCGACCAGCCGCTCGACCTGCACGCGCCGCGCCGCTGCTGCCAACTCGGGCCGCAGCGCTTGCAGGCCTTCTTCCAGAATGTCTTGCACGCGCATGCGTGGGTTGAGCGAGGCGAACGGGTCCTGGAAAATGATCTGCACCTGGCGCCGCGCGGCGCGCAAGGCTTCGCCGTCAAGCGTGAACAAATCTTCGCCAGCGAACACCGCTTCGCCGCCAATCTCGGCCTGGCGTCTGAGCAGTTGCACGATCGCCTTGCCGGTGGTCGTTTTGCCGCAGCCCGATTCGCCGACGAGCGCGAGCGTCTGGCCCGGCGCAATTGCGAACGAGACGTCGTCGACCGCAACAAACGCGCCCGCAGCCCGCTGCAACAAACCTCTGCGGATCGGGAACCGCACACTCAGGTGGCGCACTTCGAGCAAGGGCGCCAGTGGCGGCGCGGTGCGCGGTGCCGCGCGCGGTGCGGCGAAACGCAAGGCCGATTCGTCTGCATGGTCGACGACAGCATCGGGCCGCGCGCCAGCGCGGTAGAGCAAGCAGCGCACGCTGCTGCGGTCGCCCTCGTTGCGCGCGCTGCACTCGATCAATTCGGGTCGCGTGCGATGGCAATCGTCGAACACCCGATCGCAGCGCGGCGCGAAGCGGCAGCCCTCGAACATTTGCCACAGTGGCGGCACCATGCCCGGGATCGCCGCGAGCGCGTCGCCACGCTTGGCGCTGTCGGGCAAGGCGCGCAGCAGCAGCCGCGCGTAGGGGTGCTTCGGCGCGGTGAAAAATTCGGTCGCCTCGGCCACCTCGATGATTTGGCCTGCATACATCAGCGCCACGCGATGCGCCATGCCGGCGACGACGGCGAGGTCGTGCGTGATCAGCAACAGGCCCATGCCCTGCTCTTTTTGCAAGGTTTTGAGCAAGTCGAGGATTTGCGCCTGGATGGTCACGTCGAGCGCGGTCGTGGGCTCGTCGGCGATCAGAAAGTCGGGTTCGGCCGCGAGCGTCATCGCGATCATGACGCGCTGCTTCTGCCCGCCCGACATGCGAAACGGGTAGTCGTCGATGCGCCGCGCCGGCTCCGGAATGCCGACCTTGCCGAGCCACTCGATCGCCTTCGCGCGCGCAGAGGCGCCACGCAGTGGTGTGTGCGCTTGAATGGCCTCGACGATCTGGTCGCCGATCCGCATCACCGGGTTCAGGCTGGTCGAAGGCTCCTGAAAGATCATGCCGATGCGCCCGCCGCGCACAGCACGCATGCCCGATTCGGGCAGCGCGAGCACGTCGGTGCCTTCGAGCGCGACCTGGCCGTGCGTGACGTTGCCGTTCTCGGGCAGCAGCCGCATCAGCGCAAGCGCAGTCATGCTCTTGCCGCAACCCGATTCGCCGACGAGCGCGAAGGTCTCGCCGCGCTCGATCGAGAGCGTGAGGCCGTCGATCGCCTTGACGAGGCCGGTCTCGGCGTCGAGTGCGACCTTGAGGTCGGTGATGTTCAGCATCGTCAAGGCAACGTTTTGAGGTCGCGAATGTTGATGGTCTGTGGCATCAAATTTCCTTTTGCCAATCCATTTTCGGGCTTGATCTTGAATTGCTCCGCCGCCTCTTTGCAGAAAGGGAGCCGAATCACTGCACTGTCACCTTGCGCAAGTTCGGCCGAAAGCTGCGGGCTCTGGGATCGAACGCATCGCGCACGCCGTCCGCGAACAGGTTGGCGGCGAGCACGAGCGTCACCATGAAGCCGAATGCGGCCGCGAACGACCACCAGACGAGTGGGTCGCGGCTCATCTCGGTGCGTGCCAAATTGATCATGCCGCCGAAGCTGTTCATCGATGGATCGACGCCTACGCCCACGTACGACAGCACCGCTTCATAAAGAATCAGCGCCGAGAAGTCGAGCACGGTCGTGATGATGATCAGGTGCACCACGTTCGGGAACACATGCCTGGCCATGATGCGCAGCGAGCTCACGCCGAACGCGGTGGCCGCCTGCACGTATTCGAGCTGCGTGAGTTTCATCGTCTCGGCGCGCAGCAGGCGGCACAAGGTCGCCCAGCCGGTCAGGCCGAGGATCACGCACAGCATGAACAAGCGCACGTCGGCGCGCTCGGCACCGGTCTCGAACAGATCGGGATGCGTGTCGATAAAGACCTGCATCATCAGCACGCAGGCTGCTATCAGCAATACGTTCGGGATCGACGACAGCAAGGTGTACAGGTACTGCACGACCTCGTCGACCCAACCGCGCAAGTAGCCCGAGACGATGCCGAGGCCGACCGCCAGCGGCAGCGTTGCGATCGTCGAGAGCGTGCCGATCACGAACGCGGTGCGGATGCTCTTGAGCGCTTGGTAGAACACGTCGTTGCCGGTGCGGTCGGTGCCGAACACGTGGTACTGCTGCGCCAGCGCGATCAGCGGGCCGAAGAAGGCGCACAGCGCGAGCACGGTGACCAGCACGGCGCGCCACGGCAAATCGGTTTTATCGCGCATCACCGCCTGCCACGCGGCGCCGAAGCGTTGATCGTTGACGTATGCCACACCAAGCGCCACGCCGAGCGCAGCCAGGAGCGCAAATAGCGCGCCCACAGCCAAACCGACCCCCGCGCGCTGCAGCACATCGGGCCAGCGTTGGGATTCGCTCGTCAAGCGCTCGCCGCCGTGCGAGAGCCGCGGGTAGATGCGCTCGATCTGGCCGCCGACTTCGACTGAATCTTTCGTGAAGCCGCGCATCGCGAGCGGCGCCGAGTAAGAAGTTTCGCGGCCTCCGACGAGGCGCGCGAGCGCGAGGTCGAGCAGAGATTCCGTGCGCGTGCTGTAAGCCTGACGCTGCTGCTCGCCCGCGCTCGGCGCACGGTCGAGCGCACGGCGAAAGTGCAGGCTGTCAACCACCGAGACGGCGAAGAACAGCACCAGCACCACGCCCGAGCAAATCGCCGCACGATCGCGCAGCACCTTGAGCCAGGTCGCGCGCAGGTTGGTGCTCGCACGAATGCGAAAACCGTACAGCACGAGCAGCGCGAGCGTGACGAGCACGACAACGTCGGACCACAGGATCACGATCTTCGGCAGCATCAAGCGCGCCTCATGCAAGCCGCACACGCGGGTCGACAACGGTGTAGGCAACGTCGATCAGGATGTAGCTCGCGATGTAGATCAGCGAGCCGATGAAAACCATCGAGCGCACGATCGCAAAATCTTGCCCCGTGATCGCCTCGATCACGTACGAGCCGAGCCCAGGAATGCCGAAGAAGCTCTCGAACACGAGGCTGCCTAGAAACACGAACGGCAGGTAGCTGCCGGCACTCGTCAAGATCGGGATCAACGCGTTGCGCAACACGTGGTCGAACAGCACTTTCGGTTCGGAGAGGCCTTTGGCGCGCGCGGTGCGCACGTAATAACGGCCGAGTTCTTCGAGAAACATCGCGCGGTACAACCGCCCTTCACTGCCGAGCCGCGACAGCAGCGAAAGCACCACCGGCAGCACCAGAAAGCGCGCAGCGTCCCAGCCCGACTCGAAGCCCGATATCGGCACCAGGTGAAACACGCGCGAGAACAGGTACTGCCCGACGATGACGTAGAACAGCGCGCTGATCGACAGCATCAGCACGCACGCGACCACACCCCAAAAATCGATCGCGGAATTCTTGAAAAACACCAGCACCAACGCAAACGCGACGCTGACCACGATCTGCAGCAGGAACAGCGGCACCGCGAGCTGCAGGCTGATGACCATGCGGGTGGCGATTTCGTGGCCGATGTCGGTCGCGCTTTTCGAATCGGAGCGGCCGAAGTCGAGCACCATCAGCGAGACCGAGCGGTCCCAGAACACGGTGTTCGTGGCCTTGCGCACGCCTTCGACTCCAGCGTTCCAAAACAGCGGTTTGTCGTAGCCGCGCTCGACCTTCCACTTCAGGATTTGCTCTTGCGTGACGCGCTTGCCGCCGATGTTGAGCCGCGCCATGTCGTCGGGCGTGTTGACGCTGAAAAACAGCATGAAGGTCACGAGGTTCACGCCGATCAGCACGAGCACGCCGTAGAACACGCGGCGGATGAGGTAGTTCAGCATCGTTCAGGTCCGCGCTGTCAGGCGCTCGCGCGCACGGAACGCGCGCCGTGCGATCCACGCGAGCAGCAGCGCGGCGAGCGCCAACAGCACCAGAGGCCAGTAACGCGGCTGGTTCCATTCGACCTGCAGGCGTGTGCGCAGCGGTGCGTCGACCTTGTAATACAACGCGCGGTCGTTCGTGAACAGGCCGTACTTCGCGTCGCCAACCCATTGCTGGTAGGCGCCGGCAGAATACGGGAAGTAGCCGAACGCCCAAGGCGCATCCTTGCGCAGCAGATCGACCATTTCGTCGATCAGCTTTTGCTTGGCCGGGCCGTCGTCGAGCAGCGCGAGTTGCTTGTAGCGCTTGTCGTATTCGGGGTTGTCGTAGTTGGCGGTGTTCTCGCCCTCGAACTTCGCCTTCGAGTTGGGGCCGTAGAAGAGGAACAGAAAATTCTCGGCGTCGGGGTAGTCGGCGAACCAGCCCCACCAGAAGATTTGCTGCTTGCCCTTGAGCATTTTTTCCTGGAACTGGTTGTAGTCGGTTGCGCGGATTTCGAGCTGTACGTTGAGCTTGGCGAACTGCTTGACCATCCAGTCGAGCTCGGCGCGAAATTCGGGCGTGGGCACGCGCTGGTAGTCGTAGTTCAGCACCAGCGGCTTACCGGTCTTGGCATCGCGGCCGTCGGGGAAACCAGCCTCGGCGAGCAACTGCTTGGCCTCGTCGATCGAACGGCGCACGACTTTGCCGTTCACCAGTTTGTGAGTGATCGGGTCGATGCCTTCGTTGGTGCCGTGACGCGAGCCGAACATGCCGGCGGGGATCGGGCCCATCGCCACTTCGCCGGCTTTTTGCGTGAAGACGCGGCCATAGCCTTCTTCCCAGTCGATCGCGATCGAAAGCGCATAGCGCAGCTTGCGGTTCTTCTCTTGCTGTTCGGGCGTGTTGCCCTTGCCGACGACGGGGTCGAGCCAGTTGAAGCCGAGGTACCAGTTTTGCGGCTCCACGCTTTTCGGGAAGCGCATGCCGCGCTCGTCGAAGCGCTTCTTGACTTCATCGGAATCATTCGCGTCAGCGAGAAAATCGGGGCCCCAGTCGTTGCGCTCGATCTCGGGCACATCGAGAAAACCTTGCGTGAACTTCGAGCGCAACGGCGTCTTGTCTTTCTCGGTGTTGAAGACGAGTTTGTCGAGAAACGGCAACCGCTTGCCGCAGTCGGCGAGCAGGCCGAGTGCCGCATCACCCGGCATGCCTTCGCACGGGTAGGTGGCGCCGTGGTAATTCGGGTTACGCACGAGCACATGACGGCGATCGGCATCGTATTCGGCCGCCATGAACGGGCCGCTGCCGACCGGCCACACGTCCAGCGTCAGGCTGTTCTTGGCCATGCCGGGCTGCGCGTAGAACTTGTCGGCCTCCCATGGCACCGGCGCCGAGAAGGTCATCGTCATCCAGTACTTCCACTGCGGGTACTTGCCCTTGATGCGGATGCGGTAGGTGTACTTGTCGAGCACGGTCGCACCGGCGAGCGGGTACTGGCGAAAGTCGAGAAACGGCTTGTCGAGCGTTGCCGGGTCAACGCCGTGTCGCAGCTTGAGGTCTTCCTCGCGGACTAGCTTGCCGTACTCTTTCAGGCCGAGCACGTACTCCGAGAAGATGCCGAAGATCGGTGCCTCGATGCGCGGCGTAGCGTGGCGCTTGAGCGCGTAGACGAAGTCGTCGGCGACGACTTCGCGCGTGCCGCTCTGCGCAAAGTCGAGCGGCGAGTGCTTGTCACGGGAGTCGGCCGCGGTCATCGCGTGGTACCGATACGCACCGCTCGCGTCCTTGGCGAACGCCGGGTGCGGCGCGTAGCGCATGCCGGGCTTGAGGTGGATGTCGTAGACGCTCTCGGCGACGAGTTCGCCGGGTGCATCGGCCGGCAGCGGCTTGCCGTCTTTGTCGAGGTACTGCGGCTCGGCCAGCGCCTCGGCGGCTTTGGGCACCACCACGTAGGGCCGCTTCAGGTAGTGGTACGCATACGGCGCCTCATAGACGGCGTACATGTACGGCACTTCGTTCAGCGAATACGACGCGGTCGGGTCGAGGTGGCGCGGCGAGCGCTCTTGAAACGCGACGAAAAGTGTGTTGGTCGACTCGCTGCCCTTCGGGTTAGGGCTGTTGTCGCAACCGGCGACGAGAATGGCAGCCGTACCGGCAACGAGCAAAGTCAGCCACTCGTGCAGGCACCGAGGCATCGCCTCGAGTGCATTCCGTACTCCACCGCGCATGCCGCTATCCCCTTCTTCGCAGACGCGGCGCAGGCTTGCGCGCCGGACCCCAAAAAACAATTTGCCCGCGATGAGCGCCGGTTCGTGACCGGGTCAGTGCGAGGCAGCGGCGGAGTGTACAGCCCGCCGCGGCGGGCTTTCGGCCACCGCGCATCGGTCAATGCGCGTGGTCGCGCGCTTGGCCATGCACATGGTCGTGGTGGTGACCGTCGGCATGCTGGTGATCCCAGCCGATCAGCACATCGCGGCCCTGCACTAGCAGGCTCACGCGCGCGCCGACGGGCATCGTCACCTTGGTCGGCACGTGGCCGAACGGCAGGCCGGTGAGGATGGGGGTTTTGGTCAACGAGCGCAGGTGTGCGACCACCGTTTTCATCGTGAAGCCGCGGTCGTGCGGCGCCCTGCGCCAGCCACTGAACTCGCCGAGCACGACTGCCTTTTGTGCATCGAGCACGCCGGCCTGTTGCAGCTGCAGCAGGTTGCGCTCGACGCGGTACGGGTGCTCGTTCACGTCTTCGAGAAACAGCACACCGCCCCTGATGCGCGGAAAGTATTGGGTGCTGAGCAGTGAGTTGACCATGCACAGGTTGCCGCCCCACAAGGTGCCGCGCGCCTCCAGGCCATCGAAGCCCGCCTCGGTGCGAAAGCCGACCGCCTCCAAAGCGCCACTCATTGCTTCGAGAAAGCAATCGCGCGTGACCTCGTCGACACCGCCGGCCTCATCGGCCCGGCCGAAATCGTCGACCGCGAGCGGGCCAGCCCAGGTGATCAATTTGGCGCCGAGCTTGGGTTGCGCGAGCAGGCCGAGCTGCAAGGTCGTCATGTCGCTGTGGCCGACCCAGCGCGTGCCGCGCTCGATGCTGCGCGCGATCAGCGGCCAGTCGATGCGGTCGAGCAGGCGCGTCAGCCCATAGCCACCGCGGCTGGCGAGCGCGATGCTCGGCGCGGCGTGCGCGATGCGGTTCAGCGCAGCCAGGCGCGTGTCGTCGTCACCGGCGAAACGCTGGTGGCGGGCGCGCGCCGATGCGTCGATCTGCACCTCGAAGCCGAGTGCCTTCAGGCGCTTGGCAGCGAGCGTCAACGGTGCAGATTTCACGAGCACGCCCGCGGGCGAGAACAGGGTCAGCAAGGTCATCGACGGGCTCACGGTGAAGGCGGCTCGACCTCCCACTCGGTGGCCTCGCCAGCTGGAATTTCGGGTTCGCCTGCGTGCGACAACACACCGGCACGGCTGGCACGCAGCTGCCGATACTGCGCGCGCCGCTCGGCGAAGAATTCGCGCAACACGGCGCCGCATGCGTCGGCGAGCACGCCGCCTTCGACGGCGGTGTGGTGGTTGAGTTGCGGCTGCGCGAACAAATCGAGCACCGAACCGGCCGCGCCGGTTTTCGGGTCGCGCGCGCCGAATACGACACGCTTGACCCTTGCGTGCATCAGCGCCATCGCGCACATCGCGCAGGGCTCGAGCGTCACGTAGAGCTCGCACTCGGGGAGGCGGTAGTTCGAGAGCAACTGCGCCGCGTGGCGGAGCGCGACGATCTCGGCGTGCGCGGTCGGGTCGTGCTCGGTGATCGGGCGGTTGTAGCCGGTGGCGATCACCTGCACCGTGCCGCCGGAGCGCCGCACGATCACCGCACCGACCGGCACTTCGCCGATCAGCCACGCGTTGTGCGCCTGGTCGAGCGCGAGGCGCATCGCGGTCTCATCGGCGGCGCGGTCTGGCACGCTCATGGTTTCTCGGAGTCTTGCTTGCGCGCCTCGGCACCCTGGTTCATGGCCTTGATGGCGTCGTCGGCGACCTTGTTCTGCAACTCGCGCGACTGGTCGCGCACCGTGCCGCTGCCCGACATCTGCGGTATTGGCGCCGCGCCCACCTCGGCCGCAGCGCTGGCACCCGCCGACCCACCGACACGCCCGACGGCCTTCAACTGCTTGACCGCGATCAACCCGACGATCGCCAGCGCCACCAGCAGCGACACCACGCCGAACAGCGCTTTCATTTGCGCCGCCCTTTCGGCTTGCCGCGCGGCGGCGCCATCTGCGTCGCGAAGCTTTCGAGCATGGCCATCAGGTCGTCGTCGAGCAAATCGTCGTCGTCGGTATCGGATTCGAGCGGGTAGTACTTCAGACCTTCTCGGAGCTTGACCGGATCACGAAACGTTACCAAGTCGCCACGCAATTGCTCGATCGTGGCCCGCAGCCCGGCGATCTCGGTGCTCAACTGCTGGTCGACCAAGGCCGGGGTTATCGCACGGCCCCAGCCCGCGCCGAGATCGAACGGCATCACGCAATGCGCCAGCTCCGACTCCAGCTCCGCGAGCTGATCGCGCAGCACCTGGGTGAAGTGTGCGAGGCGCTTCGGCGAAACCGTGGCCAGGTGCTCGGCATCGATCTGCTCGATCTCGAGCTGCAAGCCGAGCAGGGTCAGCAGGTCTTTAGCGGCATAGGCGTCGTTGACGCGTTGCATCAGCCGCGTCTTGCGCTCACGCTCGGCCGCGTCGGGCTCGCGATCAGGGTGCAGCGCGCTGGCGAGCTTGCGGTAGACCTCGCGGATCGAGTGGCTCACCTCTTGATCCGCCAGATCGCGTTTGGCTTGCGCGGCTTCGGCCTTGGTGGCACTCGCCTTGGACCGCGATGCGGCGCGCGCCGCCTGCTGCTCTTCGGCAAAGCGCTCCTGCGCGTCGGCACGCTCGCGCAGCTTGGCATGCGCGTGCGCCAGCAACTCTTCGGGGCTGGTCGCGCCGTGGTCGTCGCCGATCTCCACCCCGAGCATCTCTTCGAGCATCGCCTGGTTCATTGCCATGTCAAACTGCGGCGCCCGCTCGCGCGTGGTGCCGCCATGCCGGGCATACACGGCTTCAAGTTCGGCATCGGCGTCGCCGAGCATCAGGCCGTCGAGCAAGTTCATCAGCAGCTGCCGCAGCTTGGTGCGTTGCACTTTGCCGAACCGGCGGCCCGACGCCGGCTGGGTCAGCAACTCGTCGATCAGCAGCACCATCCTGCGCTGGTCTTCTTTCAAGCTTGCCTGCAGCGGCAGTACTTCGGCGGTGAAGCGCTTCTGGTAGTGCAAGCCGAAGGCCTGCCAGCGCACGAGTTGCTCGCGCTTGCCTTCGATTTTTTCGACGAGGCGCTGAAACATCAGCTGCGCCTTTGTGATGGGCTTGCTTTGCGCCAGCGCCGCGACCAACGAGAACGGCGCCGCCGGTTCGTCGTCGAACAGCGGCAAGGGTTTTTGGGAAGTCATTGCGAAAGGCTCATGGGATTCATTCCCACTCGATCATCAATCGACGGGCCAGTAGCCCGGGGCAAGTAAGGCGAGGGAGCGACGATACCGTCGCCAACGCCGTCATTCCGGCGACGCTCGTTTAGCCGAAGCAAGAACATGCCACTAATGGTCATGGCGCGAATCGTACAGGCCCGCTTGGAGATGCACGAAAAGACGGTCTGCTAGCCCACTGAATCCGACAAATCGGATGTGATGCGTCGAGTTGGATCAGCAAATGTCCACTTCAACGGTTTTGGGTCTTTGTTGTACTGACGGACGCAGTGCATGAGCTTCTTGTCGAGGTCTTTGATTGACGTGAAGACACCGCGCGTGATGACGTCGCGCTGGATGCGGGCGAACCAGTTTTCGACCTGG
>JANLUW010000226.1:0-6124 GCA_031363645.1 Rhizobacter sp.
GCGCGGCGCGCCGCTGCCTTCTTCGGTGAACACCTGGATCACGCCGCCCGAGGAGTTGCCGTACAGCGCCGAGAACGGCCCGCGCAAGACCTCGATGCGGCCGACCGAGCCGAGGTCGACGTTGGTGATCTGGCCTTGGCCATCGGGCAGCGTGGCGGGAATGCCGTCGACGTACAAGCGCACGCCGCGGATGCCGAAGGTCGAGCGCGCGCCGAAGCCGCGCACCGAGATCTGCACGTCCTGCGCGTAGTTTTGCCGGTCGCGCGCCAGCAAGCCGGGCACGCCGCCGAGGCTCTCGGAAATGTTGACTTGCGCGCGGCCGTTGCGCACCGCGTCGCCATCGATGCGGTCGATCGAGGCCGGCACGTCGAACGCACGTGCTTCGGTGCGGGTGGCGGTCACGACGACGGGCGCAAGCTGCGCGGTGGTGGCAGCAGACGCTGCAGCGAGCGGCGGATTCGCAGCGGTCTGCGCGAGGGCCGAGCCGGGTGCGGCCAAGCAGTAAAGCGCGGCGGCGGAAATCAATCGCATGTTTTCTCCAGATTGTTATTTCGTAGCCCCGTCTGCGCGGGATCGACCAAAGGCAGTATCGGCGAACTGCCCGGGCCGCGCAGCGGTTGGCATGACAATCCCCAGTCGGGAAACCCTATGAAACGCGCTGCGTTCGCAGGGTACCCACGTCAGCAAACTCATTCACCCATGCGCATCGAAACCCTTCGCGAACGCCTGCGTGCCCACGGCGCCGGGCCGGCCCATGTGCACCGCGTGCTGCGGTTGTGGGCGATGGCGCTGCCGCAGGGCAGCGGCAAGCGCAAGCCGGAAGACTTCTTGCCGCTCGCCGTGCGCGTGATGATGCCGGCGCTCGAAGTCGAACTCGCCGGGCTCGCGCGGCTGCGCTCCGAGCATCCAGCCGACGATGGCTCCTCGCGCTTGCTCGTCGAGCTGGCCGACGGCCAGGCGGTCGAGAGCGTGCTGCTGCCGCGCGGTGGCGTGTGCGTGTCGACCCAGCTCGGCTGCGCGGTCGGCTGCGTGTTTTGCATGACCGGGCGCGAGGGCTTGCTGCGCCAGCTCGGCAGTGCCGAGATCGTCGCGCAGGTGGTGCTCGCGCGAACCTTGCGGCCGGTCAAGAAGGTCGTGTTCATGGGCATGGGCGAGCCCGCGCACAACCTCGACAACGTGGCCGAGGCGATCGAGCTGCTCGGCACCGCGGGCGGCATCGGCCACAAGAACCTGGTGTTCTCGACCGTCGGCGATCGCCGCGTGTTCGAGGTGTTGCCGCGCCTCCGCGTGCGGCCAGCGCTCGCGCTTTCGCTGCACTCGACCGACGCCGAGGTACGCGCGCACCTGATGCCACGCGCACCGCGCATCGCGCCGGCCGAGCTGGTCGAGCTCGGCGACGGCTATGCACGCGCCACCGGCTACCCCATCCAATACCAGTGGACGCTGCTCGCCGGCATCAACGACACCGATGCCGAGCTCGACGGCGTCGTGGCACTGTTGCGCGGCAAGTACGCGCTGCTCAACATGATCCCGTACAACACCGTCGAGGGGCTCGACTTCGCCCGCCCGACGCGCGAGCGCGCCGAGGCCATCGCGCGCGGGCTCCGCGCACGCGGCGTGCTCACCAAGCTACGCCAGTCGGCCGGGCAAGACGTGCAGGGCGGCTGCGGGCAATTGCGCGCACGCGCGGTCGCGCCACAACCGTTGCGTGACGTCACGCCGCAAACCATCACGCTGCATCGGCCCGCCACTTGCTCACCGACCCCCGCATGAACGACCAACCCGCCACGCCATTCACGCCCGACAAAGAGCAGATCGCCGCGCTAGAACCCTTCGAGCGCCTGCCGCTGTCACGCATCGAGCTCATTGCAACCGAGGCCCAGGCCGAGCGGGCGATTACCGAGCTCGCCGGCGCCGCCGTGCTCGGCTTCGACACCGAATCGAAGCCGACCTTCGCCAAAGGCGAGGTCTCCGACGGGCCGCACATCGTGCAGCTCGCCACGCGCGAGAAGGCTTGGATTTTCCAATTGCACGACCCGGTGTGCCGCGCCGCGCTGGCCGGCCTGCTCGCGTCGCACGCGTCGAAGAAAGTCGGCTTCGGACTCGGTGACGACGTGAAGCGCATCCGCAGCAAGCTCGGTGTCGAGGCCTTCGGCGTCGTCGACCTGAACCACCTGTTCCGCGCCCGCGGTTACCGCAAAGACATCGGCGTGAAAACCGCGGTGGCGGTGCTGTTCGAGCGACGCTTTTTAAAGTCGGGCAAAGCCAGCACCTCGAACTGGGCTGCGCGGCAGCTGAGCGAGAGCCAGTTGATGTACGCGGCGAACGACGCATGGGCGGCGGTGCGGGTGTTCGAGGCGATGGGCAACTGGCCCTAGCCCAACCCTCAAGGCCAGACCGTTTCCATGTTCGTCATCGGCCGCGACTACACACGCAACGAGATTCACGCGCAGCTCGGCGGGAGCAAGGTGTCGTGCCTGCCCACGCGCGACGGGGCCATCGTTGCCGCATGCCTGACTGCGGCGTTCAGCCCGGACGCACCGCGCGTCGTGCTGTGCGGCCAGGGCCCACGCACCGGCCCGGTGAGCGCGATGCTGGCCCGGCACCGTGGTGCGATCCCGGTGTTCATCAAGCTGGGCGCCAGTCGTTGGGAGTTTCGCGGCGCATTCGAGGTGACCGGGTCGCTCGTCGCCGGTGCGCGGTTCGAAAGCCTCATTCAGGGTTCGGGCCGCGCCGTCGATAGCGTCTCGGTGGTCGTCTTGCTCGAGCCGACTGCGTGATCGCGGGCGTTTGTCGCCCGTCTCGGTTCTCCCTTGCGTGCAGCGCGGCGCAGCGCCGCCTCCTGTACGCTCGCGGGTTACCCCGGATTCTCAGGAGACACCGATGAAAGACTTCCCCGCCCGCGAAAAGCTCGACCTGACCGAGAAGGTCGCGCGCTACTTGGTGCTCGCCGGCACGCTCGACAAGAACTCGGCGCCCGACGACTACGACATGGCCAACGAGTTGAGCCTGGAGCTGGCGATGGTGCTGCCGATGGCGGTGTATCGCGCGATGGTCGAGGCCGCGGCGCACCCCGATGGCAAGGTCAACCCGGCCACCGTGGCGGTGATGATGCGCAAGGAAATGATGGCCGACGGCGAGGCCGAGTTGCACCCCGAGCAAGTCGTCTTTCACACGCCCGGCGTCACCAGCAAGCCGCGCAGCAAGGCGCACTGATCAGGCGCGCTGGTTGACCCAGACGCTCTGACCGACGCCCCTCGAAGCCTGCGCCAACGCCGCGCCGCTCGGTCGCCTACTCCGCCATCAACTCGGCCAGCCCGATCGCCCGGCCGACTTGCGGGTCGGCGGGCGCGATCCAGGTCGTGCCCGTTTCCGCGCTCCAGCGTTGCAACTCGCCGCTTGCGAGTGCGCGCCCGATCACGCGGTTCGCGGCCGCCATCACTTCGGGCGCATCGTCGCGCGCGACCAGGCCGATGTTGATGCGCAGCGGGTGAACGTAGGCCGCGCGGCGCACGCCGCTCGCAGGGTGCGCGAGGCGCCAGGCATCGTAGCGGTCGAGTGAGGCGAGGGTGGCGTCAATGCGACCGGCGTCGAGCGCCTCCAATGCATCCTCGTTTTTCGACAAGCTGACCTGTTGCGCGCGCAGCTTGCCATTGCGATACAGCGTGACCGCAGTGCCGGCCATCGTGCCGGCGACGACGCCGATGCGCGCGTCGCCGAGCTGGCCGAGCGTGGCCGTCTCGCGTGCTGGCTCGCGCACCAGCAGGGCGAGCGCGACGGCGTGGTAAGCGCGGCTCGGCACGAGCGTGCCAAGCGTGACCCACTCGCGCAGCGGTGCGCGCTTGGCACCCGGGTGGTCGGGCACGCGCGAGGTCGGGCGCGACGCGAGGCCGAGGTCGCCGGCCAGCAGCGGAAAGCCGCTCGCGAGCGCGCACACGCCCGACGAGAGCAGCGCGTTGACTTCATGCGCGAGCGTGCTCTCGGCCTCGTATTTCGACTCGAACGGTACGAGCTGCAACGGCCGCCCGAGTTCGGCGGCCACGCCCTGGGCCACGCGCACGTCGAGCCCGCGCAATTCGCCGCCGACGGCGTAAGACAGCGGCGGGTTGTTCTCGGCCATGCAGACGGTGAGCGGCGGGGCCGCGCTTGCGGTGCTGGCAGCGCCGATCGCGAGCGCCGCGGCGAACGGTGCAAAACGCAGGGAGGCAGGTGCGCCCCGATGGCTTCGGTCCACGCTCAAGGCGCCTTGCCGCCGCGGCTGCCCACATACGCCCACAGCAGCGCGACCTGCTCCTGCGTCAGCGCTTCCTTGAACGACGGCATGTTGCCCTTGCCCTGCGTCACCGAGGCCTGAAAGCGTTCCGCGTCGTCGACCGGAAAGCGCCGCAGGTCGTACACCGTCGTGCCCGAGTTCACCATGTTGCGGCCGTGGCACTGGGCGCAGGTGCGGTGGTATTGCTCGCGGCCTTGGTCGATCTCGTCGGGCTGAAAGGGCGCTTGCTGCGCGCCGGCCAGCGCCGCGAACGACGCGCCGGCGGCCAGCGCGAAAGCGAACGCCGGCAGCCGCCTCTTCATCGAATCGCGAAGGTCCAGAGCGAGCCGCCGGCCGGCGTCTGCGCCATGCGCTCGTCGCCGAGCAACGCCCACACGCCGCCGCCGCCCGAGACGATCGACACGTACTGCTTGCCGTCTTTTTCCCAGGTGACGGGCAGGCCGATGATTCCGGAGCCGGTCTGGAACTGCCACAGCTTCTCGCCGGTGTCGGCGTCGACCGCGATCACCTCGCCGGTGGCCGCGCCGGTGAACACCAAACCGCCGCCGGTCGAGAGCGTACCGGCCATGCTCGGCTGGCCGGGCCGGGCCAGGCCATCTGCCACTTGCTCTTGCCGGTCATTGGGTCGATCGCGCTCAGGTAGCCGTGCGGCTGGTCCTTCGGCATGGTGACGCCGCGGAAGTTGACGCCGAGGTACCACTCGCCCTGCTTGTACTCGGGCTTGGCGATCTGGTAAGGCCAGCTGATGTTCAGCGTGTTCGCGTAGGCCAGTTTGGTGGCGGGGTTCCACGACATCGGTTGCCAGTTCTTGCCGCCCAGCACCGACGGGAATATCTCTTCGTCGCCACCGGCGCGCACGCGCTTGAACACGGCCGACTCCACCGGCCGGCCTGTCGCCATGTCGATCTTGTCGGCCCAGTTGACCTTGACGTAGGGGTTGGCCGCCAGCAGCTTGCCGTTGGCGCGGTCGAGCACATAGAAAAAGCCGTTGCGGTTGGCCTGCGCCAGCACCTTGCGCTTGGCGCCGCCGATCTCCATGTCGATCAGCATCCCGACTTCGGTGGCGTCGTAGTCGAACGGGTCGTTGGGCGAAAACTGGTAGTGCCAGACGAGCTCGCCGGTCTTGGGGCGAAACGCGAGCACCGAGTCGACGTAGAGGTTGTCGCCCTTGCGCGCCTCGGGGTTCCACGGGCCGCCGTTGCCGGTGCCCCAGTAGACGAGGTCGAGCTCGGGGTCGTAGGCGCCGGTCAGCCAGGTGGGGGCGCCGCCTTTCATCGCGGTGTCGCCAAGCCAGGTGTCGCCACCTTTTTCGCCGGGAGCAGCGGTGGTGAAGAAATGCCAGAGGTTCTTGCCGGTCTCGAGGTCCCAGCCGTCGATGAAACCGCGCGTGCCGTACTCGCCGCCGGCGATGCCGGTCATCAGCACGCCGTTGGCAATCAGCGGCGCGGCCGTCCTCGCGTGGCCTTGCTTGTAGTCGGCGGCCTTCGACTTCCAGAGTTGCTTGCCGGTCTTGGCGTCGTAGGCGATCACATGGGCGTCGAGCGTGGTGCGGTAGACCTTGCCGTTGTGGATCGCGACGCCGCGGTTGAGCAGGCCGCAACACGCCATCTTGAACACGTCGGAGGCGAACTCGAGCTCCTGTTTCCAGAGCTGCCGGCCGGTGAGGGCGTCGACCGCGACCGTGCTGGTGTGCGTCGTCACGAACATCACACCGTCGAAGATCACCGGCTGAGACTCCTGGCCTTGCGAATTGTTCAGGCTGTAGTTCCAGACCGGCACGAGCTTGTCGACGTTGCCCTTGTTGATCGTCTTGAGCGCGCTGTAGCGCTGGTTGGCGTAGCCCATGCCGTA
>JANLUW010000259.1:0-9777 GCA_031363645.1 Rhizobacter sp.
TGCACCTGCCGGTGACAAGGTGAGCGCACGCGAGCCGGCCACACGGGCCAGCCACTTGCGCTCGATGCCGTGTTCGAGCAGGGCCGTGGCGAGCGTGCCGGTGAGGTGGTCGCGCCGCTCCGACCAATCGAGGCATGGCCGCGCAAAGCGCCGCGCGGCCGATGCCGATGCCGACATCGACGCGTCGGGCAACGGCACGCCGAGCCGGCTCACTTCGACACGGCCAACAGGCGTGAGCCGAAAGTGACCGGCGTCCGGCACGATCGTGCCGCGCCGCAACAGGCCGTCGAACAGCGCGACGCCGAGTTCGCCCGCCACGTGGCTGTAGCAGGGGCGCGCGGCCTTGAGCGGCCTGGACGCGCCCTGCGCCCATTTGTCGGCATTGGCGCTGCTGCGCTCGGCGACGAACGACAGCGCCTCCAGTGCGTGAGCAACCTCTTCGCCCGCGAGCCGAACGTAGCGGTGCCGGCCCTGCGTGCGCAGCACGATCAGCTCGGCGTCGAGCAGCTTGGCGATGTGCATGCTCGCGGTCTGCGGGCTGACACCCCCGGCCGCGGCAAGCTCGCCGGCCGCGAGAAACTCGCCGCCCATCAGCGCCGACAACATGCGCGCACGCGTCGGGTCGCCGATCATCGAAGCGATCTTGGCGAAACGGGGTTCGGGTGAAATCACCATCGTGATCGGCCTCGGTGAAATGCGCTGCGGATCGCCGCGGGGTCAGCCCGATCCGCTGCTGACGATGATGCAACGGCGGCACAGCCGATGGCTTCGGTGCACGTCGAAGCATCGATCACCCGTTGTCGTAGAGTCCGCCCCCATGACCACCCCACAACTCATCGGCGCAGTACTCGCTGCCGTGCTGTTGTTCTGGACCGTCGGCGCCTACAACCGGCTGGTGCGGTTGCGTGGCGCGATCGTGCGGCAGTTCGCGCCGGTCGATGCGCAGTTTCGGGCGCGCCACCTGCTGCTGCTGCAGTTGCTCGACGCGCTCGCGCCTGTGTTGATCAACGCCGCGCTGCGCATCGAGGCATTGCGCGCGGCTTGCCTGCAGGTCGAGGCGGCCTGCGCGCACGCCAAGATGCGGCCGGGCGCGACCGGTGCGGTCACGAGCCTGCGGCTGGCCGACGAAATTTTGGCCGAATCGCGCGCCCGGTTGCCGGTGCAAAGTGCACCCGGCAGCGAGCTCGCGGCGTTGAATGCGCAGCTGCTCGCGAGCGACGCGACCCTCGCGTTCGCGCGCCGCCAGTTCGACGAGGCAGTCACCGAATACAACTCTGCCGTGAAGCAGTTCCCGACGCTGTTGTTGGTCGGCCTGTTCGGGTTTCGCAGCGCAGCCACACTCTGACTCGTAACACCTCTTCCCTAAACCATGGCCGACACCGAATCCTCGAACGCGCAAGCCGCCGAGCTCGAACGTGCGGCCGCCGATCGGCTGTCGCGCGTGAACGGAACGCAGGAGCTTTTGGCCGCGGTGCTCGCGCTGCTGCTGCCGGACGGCAGCCGGCGCGCCGTGCGCGCCTTCGAGATCGAGACCGAAAGCACACCGGGCGCCGAGGCGTTGCGCGAGCAAGTGAACCAGCTCTCGGAGGCGGCGCGGCTGCCGTGGTTCGAGACGCTGGTGTCGCGCATGCGCACCCAGCCGCTCGCCGCACGCCAGGCGCTGCTCGAAGCCACGCGCCGCGTGATGAGCGCGCGCGGCACGGTGCGGCCAATCGACCGGCTGCATTGGTTCGCGATGCGCCAGCGCCTCGGCGGCGCCACCGGCACGGGGGCACGCCTTGCCGCGTCGGCCGAGCTCTCGCGCCTGCCGCAAGCCGACGTGTCGGCGATCGCTGCGTACAGCGCATTCCTGTCGCGGGTGGTGCCGGTCGATGCGGCCGCGCGGCAGAAAGTCAGCGCAGACGACTCCACGGCGAACCCCGCGCCCGGCATCGCCTGGTACGACGCGGTAATGCTGCCGTGGCAAGCCCACGCGACGATCCCGCCCTGCGTGCCGCCCGACACCGACGGCCTCGTGCAGGCGCTGCAGGAGTTGCAGGCGCTGCCCTGGATGCAACGGCCGATGCTGGTGCGCGGCTGGGTCATCGCCGCGCTGCTTCATAGCCGCTACCGGCGCCTCGACAACACGGCGGCCGACGCGCTGCGCCTGACCTGCGCGCTACTCGATTCGCCGCTGCCCCCCGAACTCGCACGACACTACGGCGTCACCGCGCAGGAGGTCTCCCGATGAAGCTTTCCTTGTTCGCCGTTGCATGGCTCATCGCCACCGATCCGGCGCTGGCGCAAGACGCGTTCGCGCTGCGTGAGCGCAGCCTTGCCGCCACCTGCGCACAATGCCACGGCACCGATGGCCATGCGCCACCCGGCTCCGCGATGACCTCGCTCGCCGGCATGCCGGCGCCCTACCTCGTCGAACAGATGCTGGCCTTCAAGACCGGCGTGCGGCCCGGCACGGTGATGCCGCAGCTCGCCAAAGGCTACAGCGACGCGCAGATCGGGCAGCTCGCCGGGTACTTCGCTCGCGTGACAGCAACCACCGCAACGGTGGCCAAGCCATGAAGCGCCGCACGCTGCTCAAGCTCGCCAGCGCGTCCGTCGGCCTCGGCACACTGAGCCTCGCCGGCTGCACGATGCACCCAATCGGCCTGCCCGGCACGGCACGCGTGCTCGTCGTCGGTGGCGGCTGCGGCGGCGCCACGGCCGCGAAGTACGTGCGCCTGCTGTCGCAGCACACGATCGATGTGGTGCTGGTCGAGCCCGAAGCCGCGTTCGTCTCGTGCCCGATGTCGAACCTGGTGCTCAGCGGCGACCGCGCGCTGGCCGACATCACGCGCCCCTACGACACGCTGGCCACGCTGCACGGCGTACGCGTGGTGCATGACACGGTCGCGAGCATCGACCCGGTCAAGCGCATGGCGGTGCTCGCCTCGGGCGGCACGCTGCGCTACGACAAGCTGGTGCTGTCGCCCGGCGTCGAGATGGTGTGGGACGACGTCGACGGCCTGCGCGCAGCGAACCAGCAGGGCCGCGTGTTGCACGCCTGGAAGGCCGGGCCCGAGACGCTCGCATTGCACCGGCAACTCCAGGCCATGCCCGACGGCGGCGTGTTCGCGATCGCCGTTCCCGAGGCGCCCTACCGCTGCCCGCCCGGGCCCTACGAACGCGCCTCGCTGGTCGCGAGTTACTTCAAGGCCGCCAAGCCGAAATCGAAGGTGCTGATCCTCGATGCCAACGCCGACCTGACGAGCAAGGGCGCGCTGTTCAAAAAGGCCTGGGCCGATTCGTACAAGGGCATGCTCGAGTACCGGCCGCAGCACAAGGCGACCGCTGTCGATGCCGCGACGAACACGGTCAAGTTCGAGATCCAGGACGACGTGCGTGCCGACGTGCTCAACGTGCTGCCGCCGATGCGCGCCGGCAGGATCGCGGTGCAAACCGGCCTCGCGAACTCGAATGCGCGCTGGTGCAATGTGAACTGGCAAAACTTCGAATCGACCGCGGCGAAACACATCCACGTGATCGGCGACTCGATCCAGATCGCCGCGCTGATGCCCAAGAGCGGCCACATGGCGAGCAGCCACGCCAAGGTCACCGCGGCCGCGATCGTCGCCGAGCTGAACGGCTGGGAGCTCGACCCCGCGCCGATGCTGACCAACACCTGCTACAGCTTCATCGACGCCAAGCGCGCGGTGCACGTGGCGAGCGTGCACGCGTATGTGGCAGCGGAGAAAACGTTTTTGCCAGTGCCGGGCTCCGGCGGGTTATCGGCCGCACCGAACGAACTCGAAGGCGCATTGGCGCAGAGCTGGGCGCGGTCGATTTGGGCCGACATGCTGGGGTGAGTGGCCTGACTTAGCCGACCTTCGGGTCGAGGTGAGCGTGTGTGCCGCACTTCTTCTTGTCGCGAGGCGGTTCAGCGCCGGGTGAACACCCTTTCCATCGCCACGTCGATCACCATGCCGCACAGGCTGTAGAGCAGCGAGCCGATCAGCGCGGCGACGAAGCCTGCGACGTAGAAGCCGTCGAGCATCGACGCCGCGAAATAGAACATCAGCGCATTGATCACGAACAGGAACAGGCCGAGCGTGACCACCGTCACCGGTAGTGTCAGCAGCACCAGGATCGGCCGCAGCAAGGTGTTCAGCAGCCCCAACACGAAGGCCGCGATCATCGCCGTGCCAAAGCTCTTGACGGTGACGCCGGGGTACAGGTAGGCCACCAGCAGCAAGGCGGCAGCGAGCAAAAGCCAACGGGCGATGATCTTCATGGACGAAGAATAACGCGGCCGACCGCGCCCGGCGCGAACACGCCGGCATGGGCCGGCGTCTTCTCGAAGAACCTGCAGTGACGCCTCGCCACGACAAAGCGCGCTTTGCCCCAAAGAATTGCGCGTTTCTCCTATGAAATGTGCTTCTCTTTGCAGTAGGCAGGCATTACCATTCGCGCAGTTCGGTGTTATGGAGAAATGAGAGTCCACGCGACTCTCGCCCATCCCGAGCACATCAACAACTTTTGATGGAGAGAATCAACATGGCAACTGCAAAGAAAGTGGCGCCCGCGAAAAAAGCGGCCCCGGCAAAGAAGGCTGCTCCGGCAGCGAAGAAAGCGGCACCTGCGAAGAAGGCCGCTCCGGCGGCCAAGAAGGCAGCACCTGCGAAGAAAGCGGCTCCTGCCAAAAAGACGGTGCCTGCAAAGAAGGCAGCCCCCGCCAAAAAGGCAGCGGCTCCGGCCAAGAAGCGCACTCCCAACGCGGCCTTCATGAAGGCTATGACCCCGAGCGCCGCGCTCGCTGCGATCATCGGCGCCAAGCCGGTGCCCCGCACCGAAGTGACGAAGAAGGTTTGGGAGTACATCAAGGCCAACAAGCTTCAAGACGCAGCGAAGAAGACGATGATCAACGCCGACGCCAAGCTGAAGGAAATCTTCAAGAAGGCGCAAGTCTCGATGTTCGAGATGACCAAGCTGATCAACGGCCACCTGAGCTGAACGAGCTGATCGGCCGCGACTTCGCAGTCAGGCCGAACGAAAAAGCCGGTGCATGCACCGGCTTTTTTTATTGCCCGCCCTGCGTCGCGTTCAACCGCGCGCCAGCCGGCGCTGCAAAAAGTCGAGCCGGTCCTGGCCCCAAAATAATTCGCCGTCGACGAGATAGCTCGGCGCACCGAACACACCGAGGTCGATCGCACGCTGCGAGTCGGCGTCGTAGCGTGTGCCGACCGCAGCGGAGCGTGAATCGTCGAGGCGCCGGGCCGGCAGTTGCAGCGCAGTGAGCATCGCGGCGAGTTCGGTCGCGTCGGCGATGTCGCGCTCCTCGGTCCAGACGGCGCGCAGCAACGCGCCCGTTAGCGCCATCGCGGCGTCGCTGCCGTCGTGCTCGTCGACCGCGATGATCAGCCGCGCGGCTGCATCGGCCGCCACAGGAAAGAACTTCGGCCGCGGGTTCAGCGCCAGCCCGAGGTGCGCGCTGAAGCGCGCGAGTTCGACCAGCCGGTAGGCCTGGCGCTGCGGCGCTCGCTTGGCCAGCGGCAGCCCGCCAGAGGCCGGGAACACCTTGCCGCCGAGGTCGACCGGCAGCACGTTGATGCGCGCGCCCGCAGCTTTCGCGATCGCCGTGAAGCGGTCGTGACCGAGGTAGGCCCAGGGCGATTGCGGCGCGAAAAAGTAGTCGACGACGAGCGGCATGCTCACTCCTGCAGTGAAGCAAGCAGTCTATCGGCCCCGTCGCGCGACGCCGCTCAGCGCTTCACGTAGCGGATGTCGGCGCGGCGGTTTTCCGAATACGCCGCTTCATCGTGACCATCGGCCTTCGGGCGTTCTTCACCGTAGCTCACGGCTTCGATTTGCGCTGCTTTGGCGCCCATCAGCTCGAGCTGTTTGGCCACGACCTGTGCACGCTTGTCACCGAGCGCGAGGTTGTATTCCCGCGAGCCGCGTTCGTCGGTGTTGCCCTCGACACGGATCTGCACGTTCGCGTGGGTCAGCAAGAACTGGCCGTGCGCCTGCACCAGCGGCTGGTACTTCGAGTCGACGGCGAAGTCGTCGTAGGCGAAGAACACGCTGCGTGCGGCGAGGTTGCTTTTCGGGTCGTCGAGCGGGTCGAGCGTGACGGTCGCGACCGGGCTTTGCGCGGTCGACGGCGCAGCGGTGTTGGCGGGCGCGAGCGTAGCGGTTTCGACCGGCGCCTTCGGCACATCAATCGGCGTGCTGCTGCAGGCCGCGAGCGCCGCAGCGGCGACAACGGCAATGGAAAGTGACTTGATCATCAGCTGACTCCTGAAGTAATGAATTGAGAAAGAAACGGAAAACGGAACGGGAACACTCAAGTAAACCGACCCGTTCAATCGGTGAAAGAAAGCGGCTTCGCGGCGAGCGCGGCATCGAAGCCGCCCATGCAGTCGACCAGCACCGCGAGGCCGTCGTGAACCTTGCGCAACTGCGCCGCACTCATGCCGTCGAGCACGTTCGGCAGCAGGCCGCGCACGGGCGCGGCCGCGGCCTTCAATGCCTTGCGGCCAGCCGGCGTCAGGTGGATGTGCACGATGCGCTGGTCGGCCGGCGAACGGCCGCGGCGCACCAGGGCTGCGACTTCCAGGCGATTGAGCAGGTTGCTGACGGTGGTTTGGTGCACCCGCAGTCGGCTCGCCAATTCGCCCACGCTGAGCCCGTCGGCCTGCGCCACTTCGTACAGTGCCCACAACTGCGCGCCCGGAATGCCGGTGCTGCGTTCGACGTGCGTGGAATGGTTGCCCGCCAGCCGCACGACGATGCGCAGCTGCTGCAGCACATCGAGGCCGACCGGCGCGAGGCGGCGGGCGCGCCGCGTGCGCTGGACGGCTGGTGGAGCCGGGGTCGATTTCATTTGAGCAAATTATATTGCTGCAAATGTATTAAAGTTGTTTCGGGATAATTCGGCAAAAGCCATATCTGCAGAGTTGAGAAGGCGCGGCACGGTAGGCTGCGCGCCCATGACAACGATGCGGGATGCTGCCGATGAACATGGCGCTGTTGGGCCCGCTCGTCGCGTGGCCGCTGATGTTGCTGGCCGCCTGGCTCGCAGGCGAATGGGCTTATCGCCACTGGAATGTGCCGCGCGTCTGCGCCTACGGTGTGGTCGGCCTGGTGCTCGGCGGCACCGGCTTGTCGCAAAACGTGGCCTCGCACGCGGCGCAAGGTTTCATGGCCAACGTCGCGCTCGCGCTCATGCTGTTCGAACTCGGCTACCGCATCAACCCACGCTGGTTTCGCCACAACCCGTGGGTGCTTGCAACTGGTATCACGCAAGCAGTGCTGACGTTCGGCGCGGTGTTCTGGGTCGCCGGGTTGTTCGGGCTGGCGGTCGACCTTCGGCTCGTGCTCGCGGCGCTGTGCGTGGCGAGCTCGCCGGCTGCGATCATGCGTGTCACGCACGAGCTGCGCAGCGCCGGGCAGGTCACCGAGCGGCTGCTGCACTTGTGCGCGCTCAACTGCCTGCTGGCCGTGCTGCTGCTCCGGCTGGTCGTCGGCTACTGGCATCTCGAGACCAGCGGTGACCTCGGCAAGGCCGCGTTCAACAGCATCTACGTCATCTGCTTGTCGCTCGTCGCCGGTGCGGTGTTCGGCTTCATCGCGCCGCTGCTCAACCGCATCGCCACGAGCAGCCAGAGCACCACCGTGACCTTCGCGTTCCTCGTGCTGCTGTTGACCGGCTTGTCGCAAACCCTGCACCTTTCGCCGCTGCTCGCGGCGCTCGCGTTCGGCGTGGTCGCACGCGAGCGCCGCATCATGCTGAGCCACGCGCAGCGCAACTTCGGCGCGCTCGGTGAGGTGTTCGCGGTGTTCCTGTTCGTCTACATCGGCAGCCTGCTGACCTGGAACGGGTTGCTGGGCGGGCTGTTGCTCGGCGCGGCTGTGCTGGTCGTTCGAAGCGGCGCCCACACGCTCGTCAACATGAGCATTGCGCGCGTCAGCGGCACGACGTTTCGCAAGGGCGCGCTGACCGGCCTCGCGCTGATGCCGATGTCGGCGTTCGCGCTGATCCTGCTCGAGGAAAGCCGGCTCTACGGCTTCGACCTCGCCCGCGACAGTCTGCCGGCGATCGTCGGCCTGCTGGTGCTGCTCGACGTGATCGGCCCGCTCGTCACGCAACGCGCGCTGATGCTCGCGGGCGAAGCGCACCCGGAGAACAACTAGATGGCCCTCGAACCCTTCCGGAAATCCACCGCGCTGTCGCTCGGCGTCGAGCTCGAATTGCAGCTCGTCAACACCGTCGACTACGACCTCACCTCGGCCGCGAACGACCTGCTGGAGCTGCTGTCGCGCAAGCCGTTTCCGGGCACGGTGACGCCCGAGATGACGCAAAGCATGATCGAGATCGCAACCGGCATCCAGACCGAACATGCGCCGCTGCTGGCCGAGCTGCGTGGCATGCGCGACAAGCTGACCGCGGCCTGCGACCGCCTCAACATCGGCATCGCCGGCGGCGGCACGCACCCGTTCCAGCGCTGGTCGGAGCAGCGCGTGTTCGACAAGCCGCGCTACCAGGAAATCTCGCAGCTCTACGGCTACCTCGCCAAGCAATTCACCGTGTTCGGCCAGCACGTGCACGTTGGTTGCGCCTCGGGTGACGACGCGCTTTTCCTGCTGCATTCGTTGAACCGCTACGTGCCACACTTCATCGCGCTCTCGGCATCGTCGCCGTTTTTTCAGGGTGTCGACACGCTGTTCGATTCGGCGCGGCTCAACTCGGTGTTCGCGTTCCCGCTCAGCGGCCGCGCGCCCTTCACGTTGAGCTGGGACGAATTCGCGAACAGCTACTTCACCAAGATGGAAGCGACCGGCGTCGTCAAGTCGATGAAGGATTTTTACTGGGACATCCGCCCCAAACCCGAGTTCGGCACGATCGAGCTGCGCGTGTGCGACACGCCGCTCACGGTCGAGCGCGCGGCCGCGCTCGCCTGCTACCTGCAGGCGATCAGCCGGCGCCTGTTCGAGCGCGCCGAACCGCCGCCGACCGAAGACGATTACCTCGTCTACACCTTCAACCGTTTCCAGGCCTGCCGCTTCGGCCTCGACGGCACGATGGTCGACCCGCAAACGCGCGAGAGCCGCACGATCCGCGAAGACATCCTCGCGACGCTGCGGCACGTGGAGCCGCACTTCGCGGCGCTGCAAGGCGTGCCCGCACTCGAAGAGATCGAGCGCTGCGCGGCACGCGACGGCAACCACGCCACGCACCTGCGCAGCGTCTATGCCGAAACGCGCAACGTGCAAAGCATGGTGCAGGAGAGCACGCGCGCGTTACGCGCGGGGCCGGGGTAGCGTGGCGGACGCGAGAGCGAAGCAGGTTGAAGTGCCGACCTCGAAGAAACCGCATTTCCGCTTGCGTGCAAGCAAGTTTCAGAATTCGTCGGCTGCGTCCAGCATGGATCTGTTGCTCAAGGCATTGATGCCCGGTCTCATTCCGCCCTGCCCCGCGAGGACAGGTAACAGATGGGTGGTTCCCTGCGGTGTCGGGGCAAGCGTTTCATCGGAGACCGCAAGCAGCGGCCGCAGATAGTGCCCCGTGAAACTCCCCTCGCTCGCCGCCACATCCTCCGGCGTGCCGACCACCAGCACCGTGCCGCCGCCGGCACCGCCTTCGGGGCCCATGTCGATGATCCAGTCGGCGGTCTTGATGACGTCGAGGTTGTGCTCGATCACGACGATGGTGTTGCCGGCGTCTCGCAGGTGCTGCAGCACGCGCAGCAGCAGGTCGATGTCGGCGAAGTGCAGGCCGGTGGTCGGCTCATCCAAGATGTA